>JAGVEK010000120.1 GCA_020058315.1 Candidatus Zixiibacteriota bacterium | reverse complement strand
GTGTGCTCTTCCGATCTTGATGCTTCTTCGCCCGGAAGAAAGCCGGACGTGAACGCCGTTGCTTGCGGTCAGCTGTGTCCTGACGCAGCGTAGCATGATGCCACGGCGATTTCGGCTTCCGTTGATGCTAGTCACCCTGGCACTGGTGTCCTGTGACAGCCCTAAGAACATCCCACCCGGCGCCACAGCAGGCGTCCTCGATCTCTCCAACTGGGACCTGGAGAAACGTGGTGTAGTCAGCCTCTCCGGCGAGTACGAATTCTACTGGCAGCAGCACCTGAATCCCGAGGATTTCAGGTCTCCCGGCCACCCCGAAAAGACGGGATTCATCAGGGTGCCCGGATCCTGGAATGGTCTTACAATTGGCGGCCACACACTGACCGGCACCGGTTACGCCACCTACCGCTTGACGGTGATGCTGACCGGGACATCATCTGTGCTGGCGCTGAAGTTCCTGGACATGGGCACGGCCTACACGGTCTTTGCCGATGGCGTCAGGATTCTCGCCGTCGGCAATGCCGGCACCACACCAGAACTCACCGCGCCAGGCTATGCTCCCCAGGTGGTGGACGTTGTTCCAACGTCCCGTCGCCTCGAGCTGATCTACCAGGTATCCAATTTCCATCACCGAAGGGGAGGGGCATGGGAGGTCATCCAGTTAGGCACTCCTGCGCAGATCCATGACATCCGCGGGCGACGACTGGAATTCGATCTCATCCTCTTTGGCAGTCTCATCATCATGGGGCTGTACCACATCGCCCTGTTCCCGCACAGGAATAGGCGAGATCTGTCCCCAGTATACTTCGGGCTATTCTGCATCATAGTTGCAGTTCGCATACTCATCACGGTGGAGCGATACGCCTTGCACTTGCTCCCGCGACTGGACTGGGAGTGGTTTGTCGCCGTCGAGTATCTGACATCTGCGCTGACGGTCCCCGCCCTCGCGCTGTTCATCTATCATCTGTTCACGGAGGAGTTTCACCGGATCGTTCTGCGTGGCACGATCGCGGTGAGCCTGGCTTCGGCGGGCGTGGTCCTCGTCACACCTGCAAGAGTGTACTCACACTTCGCCACGTTCTATCAGCTGTTCATGGTGTCGTGCTTCGTCTACGGGATCTACGTCATGGTTCGAGCCGTCAGGCGACACCGTGAAGGAGCGAGAGTAATTCTTGTCGGCTGTATCATTCTGACGGGAACAGTCATCAATGACGTTCTGGATATCGAGGAGGTCTTCTACACCAGCCACTTCGCGCATGTGGGTTTGTTTGTCTTCACCCTGTCTTATGCCATTCTCCTTTCGTTCCGCTACTCACGCGCCTTCATGACGGTCGATCTGCAGCGCGACGGGTTGGTCCGTGCGAATCTTCTGTATGAGCAGGAACTGGCCGAACACCAGCTGGCGGAAAAGGCCAAACAGGAACTGCAGGAAAAGCTCGTCATGGCTCAAAAGATGGAAGCCATCGGGGTTCTCGCCGGCGGTGTGGCGCATGATTTGAACAACATCCTGGCCGGACTCGTAGGCTATCCGGATCTGCTGCTGTTGGATTTGCCGGCAGACAGTCCATTGAGAAAACCGTTGGAGAACATTATGGCGAGCGGCAAGCGAGCCGCGGCTGTCGTAGAGGATCTGTTGACGCTCGCCCGGCGCGGAGCCATGCAGTATGAGGCCGTCAACCTGAACGATGTGGTTGCGGGTTGCCTCAGCTCGCCCGATTACCGCCGCCTGGCTCTCGATCACCCGAGGGTGAGCGTTGACGTTCAGTTGGCGTTCGCACTGTCCTGCATCAAGGGCTCTCCCGTCCATCTGAGACGGGCATTAGTGAATCTGCTCTCGAACGCCTTCGAGGCTCAGCCGCAGGGCGGGCACGTGATCGTCTCGACGTTCGACCGATGCGTGGATATCGGTGTGAACGATCGTGGAGGGATACCAGCAGGCACCTATGCGGCGCTTCGAGTTGAAGATACGGGCGAGAGCATTTCGCCGGAGGATCTCAGAAGGATATTCGAGCCATTCTACACAAAGAAGGTCCTGGGGAAGAGCGGGACGGGATTGGGGTTGTCGGTGGTGTTGGGCGTGGTGCAAGACCATCATGGACACATCGATGTCCGGAGCGTGGAAGGAAAGGGATCCACATTCGAGCTCTTCTTCCCGGTGACAGCCGAGGAGGTGTGCCGGACCGCACGGGCAGTGCCCGTTGGCGAATACCAGGGCCATCATGAGTCCATTCTGGTTGTGGATGATGCTCGTGAGCAGAGGGAACTGGCCCTGCGGATTCTCAGCACGTTGGGGTACTCGGTCTCAACGGCCTCTAGCGGAGAGGAAGCTGTGGAGTACGTGAAACACCATCATGTCGACCTGATGGTGCTGGACATGATTATGGATCCAGGCATCGATGGATTGGAGACCTACCAGAGCGTCATCAAGCTTCATCCGGAGATGAAAGCCGTCGTCGCCAGCGGCTATGCCGAAACGGAACGAGTGAGGATGACGCTGCAATTGGGAGCGGGACGAGTCGTCAGAAAGCCGTACACCGTCGAGACCTTGGGTCTGGCCGTACGGAAGGAGCTGGACGCAAGATAGACTCGCCAAGCGCGACCGATGAGAGCGCTCCTGGTTTGCGTCGCAGTGGCTACGGGGTGTTTCTTGGGCAGCGGGTCAGACCGATTTTCGACACTTTCAAGAGTCAACTACTGGTTGCAGTCCCTGTGGTGTCGCTGCGCACGATGTACCGGAGATCCTGGATCGCGATCGTCGTCTCGGCGATAGGTGCCGTCGCTGCCGGTTGTCGTCTCGATGTTCAACGATGGAATGTCCACGGTGGCGAGGGCAGCGACAGCCCATCAGCTTTCGTCGTCACCACACCGGTCACGACGGTGGCTTCCTGCGCGCGCACAGCGGTGGCACAGGGCATCGTCAGGCAGGATGAGAATGCAAGGACGCGGGCGGTCATGGCAAACTCCGACGGGGGAGCGTACGCGAGGGCGAGTGCTTTAGTGAACCCGCTGACGGCCGTCCGGCGGTTCATCGGGGCCATCATACTGAACCTTGGCACTTCGTGACCGGCAAAGCTCGCCCCGACCGAACGCTTGTCAGAGTTTCTGTGCCACAATTCCCCATCAGACGCTTCGGCACACGCGAACGCCGTCATGCCGGCTGGCCGTCGGCATGACGCACGATTGCCGGCGACGGCTGCTGGGTAGAGAATGAGCCGCAGGGAACCGATGAATCAGACGGAGCGAGAAGAGTAGTGGACCAGGCAACACACAACAGAATCGTCTCCTTCATCTGGGGCATTGCCGACGATGCCGAGCAGGTCGAGCTGCTCGAGCTCGATGCCAAATCCATCCGCGTCAGCGAGTACCTGACCGAGCTGCCGCCGCTACCGCTGCTGCGCGCGCGCTTGCACCAGGCGATCGAACACGCCCGGGAGCAGGCCGTCACGCGACTCCCCAACCCGGAAGGTCGGCGATGAACACAAGGGACGTCACCTCCAAGGCGATCATCAGCCTGGTTCGTAATGTGCACGATCTACAGCAACGGGCTGCGCAGCAATACAGGCCGGTGGTTGACGGCATCCTGCGCACCCGCAGCCGCGATATCCAGCACATCGAGCACACGCTCGATCGCCTGCTTGATTTCTGCGGTCACGCACCCGTGCTGGAGATGTACAAGCAGCTCTGTCGGCACTATTGGGACATCGACCCCGACGCCACGGCTGGCTACATCAACGCGTACCGCGAATATTGGGATCACGACGCGCAGGAAGGCCGGCGGTGATCGCCGACCTCAAGCCGTTCCCGGATTACAAGGAGTCGGGTCTGCCGTGGCTCGGGCAGGTGCCGGGGCATTGGTCAGTGGAAACTGTGCGTCGCTGTCTGCGGGCGTCTGACGGGATCAAGATTGGGCCGTTCGGAAGTCAGCTGAAGCTGGCGCAGATGTCCGTATCCGGCTTTAGGGTCTATGGCCAAGCGAATGTGAGGGCTATTTCCGTACTTCGGTCGGGACCGGTTACTTCCGCGGACCCACGCCCCAGAAGTTGATCCCCTCTGATGCCGCGTGCTTGCCGTAGGACCGGACCTCTTCCTTGGTGACGAAGTAGGTTTCCTCGTGGCCGAAGACGCGCGAGAAGACCACACTGCCGCCCTGTCCACCCGGCGTGGCAAAGCGGATTTCCGCCATCGCCGGGTCGTGCTTCGACGTCAGGTCGCGCGCGCACAACGGGCAGGAGAACCGGACTTCATCATGCTTCTTCAGCGGGAACGACTCGGGAACGATCACGTGGTAGTTGCCCGGCTGCGGGCTGAAGAGCAGGAGGGCGGAACGTCCCGCGCGCTCGGTCTTCAGGATGATCTTGACGTTGGGATTGAGGATCCCGTTGCACTTGGGACAATGGTAGCTGCGCTTCATGACCGGCTCCTTACGCCGTCCCCGGAGACTCGAGTGAATCCTATCACCGTTGCCGCAGATGGCGAGAGCCGGGCGGGCCGGCCGTCGTGGCCTTCGCAGCCGAAGCTCGCGCTGGGTCGGAGATGTAAGCGAGCGAAGGCTGTAGGGGAGCCCGCCTTCGCAACGCTCCGGTCCGCGCTTTTCCTCGCGTTGCTACGGCGTGGCAGCCTTCGCATGAAGCTGGCTTGCCCAGCCGTAGCTCGCCCGAGCGTCTGGCAAGCCGAGGGTGAGCGAAGGCTGGTGCGGAAGAGAGGATTTGAACCTCCACGACCTTGCGGCCACAAGCTCCTGAGGCTTGCGCGTCTGCCAGTTCCGCCACTTCCGCACTCGAAGAGACAGGCAGGAACAAAAAGTATATCAGCGGCGGCGCGGGCGGGCAACCCGGGGACACCCGGGGACACCCGTCCACGCTGATTCCCTCCCGAGCTGCCAGAGCTTGCCGCTACAATACCCCCGTAGACCATGAGCTCACTCGAGGACGTCTTCTCCGCGATCAACCGGCTGCGGGATGCTGGTGTTGTCGAGGACTACGCGGTTGCCGGCGCGACAGCGGTGCTCTTCTACGCGGAACCGGCGCGGACCTACGACCTCGACGTATTCGTCATTGTCCGCGCGGCGGACGAACGCGAACTCGCTCCGCTGACGGGGATCTACGATTGGGCCCGCGAGCAGGGATATGAGACCGAGGCGGAACATATCCTCATCGAGGGCGTCCCCGTCCAGTTCCTGCCGACATACACTGCGTTGGTCGAGGAATCGGTCCGCGAAGCGCGAGTCTTGACCTACGGCACCGTGCCGGTGCGTGTCGTTGGACCAGAACATCTCATCGGGTTGGCCTTGCAGGCCGGCGGCGCGAAGCGCCGCGAACGCGCGTACCAGTTGCTGGAGTCGGGAGACGTCGATCGCGTGCGGTTGCGCGATCTCCTCGCCCGTCACGGCCTGCCAACGGAGATGCTCGATGGCGCATGACCCCGCAAACGCCGAGCGTGGCGCCGTAGTCCAGCGCCTGTTTGACGCAAAAGCCGAGTGGCATCGGGCGCAGGCGCGCCTGCCGCTCCAAGAGAAGGTGCGCATCCTGCTCGAACTGCAGAGGCAGGATCTTCCCCTCATCGCGCGCCGGCGGCCGCTACGCTCGTGGGAACGGCCCTGGCCGATCACGCCGTAACCGACGTCGATGGCGGCGACCCGCCTTCGTCTCAACATTTGAGCCTCCGGAGAGTCCGCTCAGACGGCGGCGAGTGCAGTTTACCGTAGAAACACGGCGAGCCGGGCCGCAGCACCGGGGATGCTATACTCGGCGCTTCAACAAGAGGGGTACGCAGTGGCTATTCGACGCGGTGTGGGACTGGTGATC
>JAGVEK010000267.1 GCA_020058315.1 Candidatus Zixiibacteriota bacterium | reverse complement strand
CTCCAGGCCGATGGAGTCAGGTACCGGATCCGCGTGGGGGATCGCGATTCAACTGCGTGACCGAGAGGACCGGACCATCATCTACGTCCTCCTCTTGTAGAGCGAATTGGCGTGGTCCGCGGGCCGACAATGAGACCCTCCTGTTGGCAAGGGTTAGCTGACCGGGCGTCTCTCGGATTTGCCCCGCCGCCCGCCTCGGCCGGCGCGAACTGCTGACTGGAGAGGATCCGCGATGACGCGATATCTGGCACCCGGCTGTTGTCATCGGAGCGACGGGACTGCGCCGCCCGGCGACCGTCAAAATCTCAGCTTGGAGAGCCGAATCGTGACTCGCGTGGCTTGCAGTCACGTCGCCTTGCGTTTACTATGGGGCTGGCAGTCTAAGATTGGTGGAAAGAGTGTTTAGCCGAGGAGAAGCCCATGAAGGGAAATGACCAGGTTCTGAAAACGCTTAATGCGATGCTGGCCGACGAGCTGACCGCGATCAGCCAATACATGGTCCATTCAGAGATGTGTGCCAACTGGCGATATGGCCGCTTGCACACAGCAATCGAGAAGCGCGCGATCCAGGAGATGAAGCACGCCGAGAAACTGATCGCGAGGATTCTCTTTCTCGAGGGGAATCCCAAGGTCGGCCAGCTCAACGAAATCCGCATTGGGCCGGATGTCGCGGCTCAATTCGCCATTGATCACGACGCCGAGGTGGGGGCGATTGCCGCCTACAATGCCGCTATCAAGCAGGCAGTTGACTCGGGGGACAACGGCAGCCGGGAGTTGCTGGAGTCGATCCTCAAGGACGAAGAGGAACACATCGACTGGATCGAAGCCCAGTTGGACCAAATCCGCCAGATGGGAATCCAGACGTACCTGACTGAGCAAGTCGGTGAATGATGACCGCTCGCGATCTTCGGATGCAAGGGTAGCGTAAGGTTCTCAGCCGCCATCGCTCTTCGGAGCGCCTGGTTACCCACCTGCGCATGAATCTCATTTGCGCTGATCTGCCTGTGTCTGAATGTCCGCTAACGGCGCAGGGATCGCCGGTCTTCTGGCGGCGGTCGCGGTACGGAAAGTGGTAAAAACGTCATCGAAATGTCCGACGACACGCAATGACGACAATCAGGGTGTTATGTGCACCGTGGTATCTCGCGATACCGGAGCTCCGGGCGTCAGGAGATTCTCCATACCGCCGGTGATGCGAGAACGCTGATTGGCTTCCCAACCGGCACGGCACGTTTCAGCCGAAAGAAACCGGCGATTCTCCCCCGCTCGACCAGATTGTACCGCGTCGCCCCTGCCCCTGAGCGATCTCGAAGTTTTCGCCAACAACCATCACGATGGTGGGGGGCGGCCGTTGAAGTCCACGTGGCTTTCCCGAGAGTGCCGTGCGCGGAATTGCAGTGCGATCAGTCAGCGTGAAGTCTGAGGCGTCGCCTTACAACGCCCCCATTTACTACGCTTCAAGATGATAAAGTGTTGATTTTGTTTTGGATTCGCGTGATTTCCTCGAGTACGTCAATCAACCCGCTTTCCATCTCCTATGTGAATAAGCGGCCATTTGTGGCGGATTTCTATTGGCGCGAAATCGCGCCCCATAGGGAAATGCAAATCACTCCACAATGCTGCAGATTCCACTCGACTTGAGGCGAACTTCATACGATATTGTGGCGGGGAATCGAGAGCGAATTGGCCTCGAGTTCAAGAGGAGTTCAGAATGAAAATCTATGTGGGAAACCTTGAGGCAGCCGTCAGCGGATCGGATTTGCGCGCGGCGTTCGGTGTTTATGGCGACGTCGTCTCGGCGAAAGTCAGCACCGACTTCTCGACGGGCGCTTCACGAGGATTTGGCTTCGTGGAGATGACGATCCGTGGCCAGGGCGAGGCGGCAATCCACGGATTGGATGGAAAGGGACTGCGCTGGCGAGTCATGCCGGTTCAAGAGGGACGGACTTCCCTGCGCCTGCGGCATAAACAGATACTCGCGCAATCACTTTCAGGAGCAAAAAGCTCCGGTGGACGTCCGCAAGTCGATGCTCCGGCGAAACCCCGTCTGGGTAAGACCAAAGAGCAGGTCTGAGCCTGTAGCTCACACTGTCTCACGAGCAGGAGACGGGAGTGAGTGCAGGGATTTCTCCCCCTCGCGGATGTGGTGCGCGAGGAATCGTCGAGTGCTGCTTCCCCGCAGTCTCAATCAAGCTCTGAATCCATGTCACGCCTGACTGGCGTGTCACATGGACCCCGCTAAAAGGGCAATGCGGCCGCAGCGCCCTTCATCTTTGTAGGGGTGAATTTCCTCAATTGTTACAACCATGGCTCTGGTGTTGAGGGATTTTCTTTGCCCCACTGACGCCCCCCAGGGAGCAAGATATGACAATGATGTTCACATTCATCTTGACATTGCTGTCCTGATTTCGTATTGCCTACCCGTGAGGATGGCGAAGCGCTCACTGGGAGAACCTTCGCCGGTAAACTGCACGCCCTGGAAGCAGTGGCGTGCGGAGAATGCAGTTCACAACACAAGAGGAGGTCGTTATGAGAAAGTACTTATCGTCAGGGCTGCACGGATTTCTGGCGGCAGTCATTGGCGTCGTGTTCATGCTGGCAAACACCGCCGCGGCCCAAGAAATCAGCCTTGAGGGCACGTACCGGCTTGTCTCCAGGCAATTGCCGGATGGCACGATCAAGACTTCGCCCGATGTGCTTGGGCTGCTGTCGTTTACGAAAACGCATAGAAACTTGCAGGTGGTCTGGAAGGGCGCCAACGGCATTCTTTGTTCCTATTCGCTGGCGGCGACATACAGCTTCACACCTGCCAAGTACACGGAGAAAGTCCTGTTTACCAGCTTGAACGATTACACCACCGGACAGAAGGTCGCTTTCGACCTGGTCAAACGGAATCAAACAGTACGAATCATCTCCGCGGCAGAAATTGATCCCGCGATGACCCCGTTTGAACCACCGACGATGGTCATCGACGGCAATCGAATCACGACGACGGCTGAAGGGATGTTTCTCGACGAATGGGAGAGGATCGAGGATAACGCCTCTGTCCAGGCGGCCAACCCTGAGTAGATCGCGATCATTGAATCCGCCGCCTCTGCCCCAAGCGGAGGCCAAGAACTGAAGGCCACCTCCATCAGTCACGGCGGACACGACCCCGGCCCGCGACAGCGGGCCGGGGTTTTTTCCGGGAGGCGATTCAAAGGCGACCAGCCGGAGCGGCGGTCGATCCGACTCTTAGAACACTCTGTCGGGTTGATCGATCAAAGTCTGAAACCGCGGGTGGTTGCGCAACACATCCCAGTGGGGATCAAGTTTCAGCGGGTTGCCTGAGCACTCGGAGGGGATGGAGAGAAGATGCTCCAGATGATCCAGCGCGCCCTCGCTCTCACCGACAAGGGCGCGGATCTTGGCGAAGGTATACACTCGAAACTGTGGCGCCACGCCAGACGGGGTCATACTGTTTCTCATCAATGACACTCACTCCGCGCGCATGGACCGCTGATTCAGTGATCTCGCGTCGCTTGGGGGGAGAGGGATTTTCTGATCAGGATCCGGTGTCGCCATCAATGCGACCGAGCAGCCGAAGCAGGCCGTCCAGAATCGTCAAGGGATGTGGTGGACAGCCCGGGATGTACAGGTCAACCGGGATATCGCCCGGCATCCCATTCAGTGACGCTTCAGCGCCCGCAAAGGGTCCGCCGCTGATCGCGCAGGATCCCGTCGCGATCACGATCTTGGGTGCGGGCACGGCGCGATAAGTTTCCCGCAGTGCAAACTCCATGTTGCGCGTCACCGGCCCGGTGACAACGATGCCATCCGCATGACGGGGCGACGCAACAAACTGAATCCCGAACCGCCCGAGATCGAATACGACATTCCCGGTCGCGTTCAGTTCCGCTTCACAGCCGTTGCATCCTCCCGCCGACACCTGCCGGAGTTTGAGCGATCGGCCGAAGAGTCGGCGCATTCTGGTCTCGAGTGCGGCTGCGAGCTTCGTCTCGGTGCCCGAGACTAGGAGATCCACGCGAGTGCGCACGGCAAGGCGGTGATCCGAAGTGAACACCAGGGCCCCGCCAGGACACGTGTCCTGGCAAAGTCCGCAGAATAAGCAGGCTCCGAGATCGAT
>JAGVEK010000248.1 GCA_020058315.1 Candidatus Zixiibacteriota bacterium | reverse complement strand
GGTCGCCGATTCCGGACGAGGGCACGACTGTCCTGCCCGTGACTCAAGCGCTGGAACCCCATGCCACCAACCCCAATAGAATCCCCCCAAACCCCGTAATTCCCCTTGCGCGCCCTGTTGGCTTCCAATATGTTACAAGGTTTGGAGCGGGGGAGTCCCGCTCCTTGATTGTTAGAAGGCGGCAAAGGGGTAAGCCCGATGTCCAGTGCGGCCCCAAAAGAGGTTGACGGCCGGTTGAAACAAATTGTCGAAAACGCGGTTTCGAGCCGCGGGGTGGAGTTGATCGACCTGTTTCACGTACGAAGCAGCAGACGCCAGATCGTCCGGATCGTGATCGACAAGGTCGGGGGTATCTCGGTCGAGGATTGCGCGGAGGTTTCCCGCCGCGTGTCCGCCGACCTTGACATGGCCGAGGCTATTCCCGGCCGATATACATTGGAGGTCTCGTCGCCTGGCCTCGACCGACCGTTGAAGACCGCCGCCGACTTCAGACGCAAGGTGTCACGAGCAGTCAGTGTCCGGCTTGCAGAGCCGGGCCTGCCACCGGAGGCGGTGGAAGGAACAATCGATGCGGTGACGGACGACTCAGTCACCGTGGGTGGCCAGATTCTGCCACTGGATCGGATCGTGGAGGCAAAGCTGATCGTTTAGGGCCGCGGCTTTTGCATCGCAGCCCTGGGGCGGCCGGAAGGAACTCATTATGCCAATGGACTTTGATGTCATGGAGGTGATCCACCAGATCACCAAGACCAAGAATCTCGATCCGGAATATGTCCTGGAGACCATCAAAGAGGGTCTCATGACCGCTGCGCGCAAACGCTTCGGCGAGACGGACAATGTCCGGGTCGAAATCGACCGGCGCGAAGGCGAGATTTACATGGTCGCCACCAAGAACGTTGTTGGCTATGTCGAGAACGCGCTGCACGAAATCTCCCTGGTCGATGCCCAGGAGATTGACGAGGAATCCGAGATCGGCGACGAAATGGAAGTCGAACTGCCGCTCGAGGAATTTGGCCGCCACGCCATCGCTGCCACCAAGCAGATTCTGGTCCAGCGCATCCGCGAAAAAGAGCGCGAGCAGACATTCAACGAATACAAAGACCGTGTGGGCGAAGTCGTAACTGGCATCGTCCAGCACATCGACAAAGGCACGATTATCGTCAACTTGAATGGCGCCGAGGCGGTCGTTCCCCGCAAAGAGCAGATCCCCCGCGAGCGATTCCGTCAGGGGGACCGCATTCGCGCGATCATCTCCGATGTGCAGCCGAACATGAAGGGTCCGCAGATCATTCTTTCGCGCGCTCATCCGCAGCTTCTGCTGCGTCTGTTTGCTCTGGAGGTTCCGGAGATCTTCGAGAGAATCGTGGAAATCAAGGTCGTGGCCCGCGAGCCTGGTGAACGCTCCAAGGTGGCGGTCACATCGATTGACAACCGTGTCGATCCCGTTGGCGCCTGCGTCGGGGTCAAGGGCGTGCGCGTCCAGTCGATCGTGCGCGAACTGGCCAACGAGCGCATCGATATTATCGAGTGGGATCCCGACCCGGAGATCTTTGTGCAACGTGCTCTGGCGCCGGCCCGCGTGGTCCAGGTCAAGACCAGTCCCGACTCGAAAGAGATGACCGTCATCGTTGATGATGACAAGCTATCTCTGGCCATCGGTCGCAATGGTCAGAATGCGCGCCTGGCGGCAAAACTGACCGGGTGGAAGATTACAATCAGATCCGAATCTCAATATCTCAACCAGCGGACAAGAGCCCTGGCGACTAACACGGCATTGTCAGAGCTGCCGGGCGTCGGTGCGGCCACACAAGCCAAGCTGGAAGCCCATGGCATCGACTCGGTCGAGAAACTGGCCGCAAAGACAGAAGCGGAACTCGCCGAAATCGAAGGTCTTGGCCCCAAGACTTCCGCCAAACTGATTGAGGCGGCACAAGAGTGGGTATCCCAGCACATTGAATACAGCCTCAAGGAGGAGGAACCCAAGTCCACATCCTTGGGTGACGAGTTGTTCCTCCCGGATGGTGAGGAAGCAGACGACGTCCACCGAGACGATGATGATCCTGCTGCGGAGGGCAAGAGTCGCAAGCATTGAGCGGTGATCCTTTTGCCCGGTTGAAGCTGGTTCCGGGCCGGACATGTACCACGGAAGGCTGTTGATCTATTATGGCAAATAAACGCCTGCACGAAATTGCACGTGACCATAAACTATCGAGTGACGCGCTGATGACGCTGGTCAATCGCCTCGGATTTGACGTTCGCAGCCACATGACCGTTGCGACCGACGAAATCCTGGAGGCGATCGAAGCCGAGTTTACCAAGCAGCGCGAATCCCTCAAAGCCGAGATCGCCGTTCGCGAAAAAAAGACGCGGGAACGCAAAGCGCGCGCCCGTCAGGTCGAAGACGAGGCCCGCGATCGCGCCGCTGAGGTTCAGCGTGTGGCTGACAAGGCCCGGCAGGAAGAGGAAGAGCGAAAGGCGAAAGAAGCAGAAGCCGTCGCAGAAGCTGCCAGAATCGTTGCTGCAGCCAAGGCAGCCGCGATGCCGCCGCCGCCGCCTCCCCCGCCGCAGCATGCGCCTGCTCCCCCGGCCATGG
>JAGVEK010000464.1 GCA_020058315.1 Candidatus Zixiibacteriota bacterium | reverse complement strand
TCCAACCATATCGCCATCGCCGATGAGTTCTTCCGCCGTGTCGAGCAGATCAAGAAAGATCTGCCTGCGGATATCACTCTCCGCACCGCGATGGACTCCACCGCCAACATCCGCAAGGCCATCACGGAAGTGATGGAAACGCTGCTGATCGCATTCCTCCTGGTGGTGCTGGTGATCTTTGCATTTCTGCGTCACTGGCGGACAACGGTCATCCCGATGCTGGCGATTCCGATTTCGCTGATTGGCGCTTTCTTCATCATGTATATCGCCCACTTCTCGATCAATATCCTCACTTTGCTTGGCATCGTGTTGTCGACCGGCATTGTTGTCGATGACGCGATCGTAGTACTGGAAAACATTTACAGCAAGATCGAGAAGGGGATGAATCCCCTCCAGGCCGGACATGAGGGATCCAAAGAGATCTACTTTGCAATCATCTCGACCACCGTGACACTTGCTGCGGTGTTTCTCCCAATCATTTTCCTGCAGGGACTCACTGGCCGCCTGTTCCGTGAGTTCGGGATCGTGGTCGCCGGAGCGGTTTTGATTTCGGCGTTCGTGTCGCTCACACTCACCGCGATGATGAGTGCGCGGATCCTTCACAAATCCACGCACGAGAACAGGCTGTTCGAATGGAGCGAGAGGATGTTCACCCGCTTGATCACGGCGTATCAGCGTTCCCTTCGTGCTTTTGTGCAGAGACGCTGGCTGGCGCCGCTGATCATGGTGGTTTCGGTGGCCATCATTATTGGGCTGGGGGCGCTGATTCCCTCCGAACTGGCCCCGATGGAGGACAAGAGCCGTCTAATCATCAGCGCGACCGCTCCAGAGGGCACCGCGTTTGAAGTCATGAACAGCTACTTGTCCCGGTTGATCGGGATTGTCGACACGCTGCCGGAGAAAGATGCGATCATGTCCGCGACCGCGGGCGGCGGAGGAAGTTCATCGGTCAACTCCGGATTCGTTCGTGTCACGCTGGTTCCCCCTGACGAAAGACAGCGGACCCAGCAGGAGATTGCCGACGCGCTGTCCAGTGAACTGAGGGGCTACACGTTCGCACGGGCGTATGTCACTCAGGAACAGACGATCGGCGGCGGACGCGGACGCGGGCTGCCCGTCCAGTACGTTATCCAGGCGCCGACATTCGAGAAGCTCAAGTCCGTCATCCCGGCATTCATGGAGAAGGCGCAGTCTGATCCGGTGTTTCAGGTTGTCGATCTGGATCTGAAATTCAACAAGCCCGAGCTCGCAATTTCGATTGACCGTGATCGCGCCCGCGCGCTTGGAGTGACGGTGCGCGACATTGCGGAGACTCTGCAACTTTATTTTAGCGGGCAGCGGTATGGATTCTTCGTCTTAAACGGCAAGCAATACCAGGTGATCGCACAGGCGAATCGCGCCAATCGCGACGATCCGCTCGACTTGAGTTCTGTCTACGTCCGGAATAACCGGAACGAACTCATCCAACTCGACAACGTGATCACGATGTCGTATCGCAGCAGTCCGCCGCAGCTTTACCGATACAATCGCTATGTCGCCGCGACCGTATCGGCATCGCCTGCCAAAGGGTACACGCTCGGCGATGCCCTCGGCGAAATGGACAAGATCGCGAAGGATGTTCTGGACGAATCATTCTCCACCGCTCTCGCCGGAACCTCGAAGGAGTATGCCGAAAGCTCGAACACGCTCCTGTTTGCTTTTCTGCTGGCCCTGATCTTGGTCTACCTGATTCTCTCGGCCCAGTTCGAGAGTTTCCGAGATCCCCTGACCATCATGTTCACGGTGCCGCTGGCGCTGGCGGGTGCCATCATCTCGCTCTGGATGTTCGGACAGACGTTCAACATCTTCAGTCAGATCGGGATCATCGCCCTGGTCGGGATTGTTACGAAGAACGGCATCCTGATTGTCGAATTCGCCAACCAGCGCAAGGGTCAGGGATTGTCAATCAGCGATGCGGTCGTCGATGCCGCCGTCCAGCGATTCCGTCCGATCTTGATGACGAGCCTGGCGACAGTTTTCGGTGCGCTGCCGATCGCCCTGGCCCTTGGTGCATCTGCGAAGAGCCGCATGCCGATGGGCATTGTCATCATCGGGGGACTGATCTTTTCGCTCGGGTTGACACTCTACGTGATCCCCGCACTCTACACCTATCTATCGTCCCGGAAGAAGTCGCTGGTGCATGCTGCGGCCCCTGAACCAAGGGTGCTGACAACCGCGGACTGATTCCAATTTTCTGCCAAGACAAACAACCCCATCCATGATCAGGATGGGGTCGTTGTCAGCGATTGTTTTCTAAGTGAGCGGGCACGCTACTGCAGCGGCGGTTGGCACACCTGGCCGGTGGCTTCCTTGCTGAATGCGCCGGATTCAACGGTAACATGGGCATTGCCGCCACCCGTGAAATCAATGGTCATGTCCCACGAACCCGTGGCCTTCTCGCTCTCGCCGTTACTGCTGGCAGCGATATCGAGGGTCAGGCCCGCATTCAGTGCACCGGCGGTTGGACAGGGCTCCGAGCTCATGTCCATGGTCACACCGTTGGCACCGGCAGTCAACCCGGCGGTCCCCTTTGCAGAGGCGGAGATCAACAGGTTGCCGGGCAGCGTATCCGGCATGGTTGCAGTCAGGTCGATCGAGGCGTCGAAAGTGCTGTTTCCCGTCAACGTGAGCGTCGTCTCATCCAAGCCGACGACCGAATTGAGACCGCTCAGGTTGACCTCCAGTTCCTTCAAGTTGACATCGATCGTATCACCAGAGATCACCGAGAGGCTGATAATCAGTTTGATCTTTGAACCGTGACGGAGCCTGTCGGTGGTTTCGTCAGGCTGCTCCGTTGGTTCCTCTGATAAGGTGTTGTCAAATCGGACGGAATCGCGCAGCTTGGTTGAAATCGCGATTTGCAATGTCGTCCCTTCATCACTCAATGATAACGACATCGACGTATCGAGGTCGGCGATCCACCATCCACGGGCAGGGTCGTACACATAACCGCCCGACTGAGCCACGGCTGCCCGGAGCATCTTGG
The DNA here is from genome assembly GCA_020058315.1 of Candidatus Zixiibacteriota bacterium. Taxonomy (GTDB): domain Bacteria; phylum Zixibacteria; class MSB-5A5; order WJJR01; family WJJR01; genus JACRMA01. The sequence continues at coordinate 1,224 of JAGVEK010000464.1, read as the reverse complement.
AGATCGTTCCTTCAAGTCTGCCGCGATCACCGGCGGTCCGTTTCCCCAAGGACGCGGGAATCAGCCCATCGATCCCGGGCCTGCTGAATCCGCCGAAGTTTAGCATGCTCAGGAATCCGAGGCCGAAGTCGGGGGTGTCGTCTCCCTGGACGCCATCCCAGAACATCTGCCCGGCACTGCTTGAGACGAGGGGAATACTCATGGCCCCCATCCTGTCGACCCCGCCGGTAAACCGTTCAAAGGTCGCGAACTGCTCTTCGGGTGTCATATCGCGGGCGCTGGTGCTCTTGTCTTTCTCGCTACACCCGGCCGCGATGACGATCAGTGCAATTGCCGAGACCGCTGCGGGAAGCCACCATCTCATTCTCATCTTTACCTCCTTGGTTATCCGTGCATCGTCAGAGCCATTGTCACGGTCAATATCGACCACAGACAATTCCCTCACAACGGAAAACTGATGTGCTGGTCCCACGAATCCCAACTCTACTCAAGAAGCGAGAACCGTGCTGCCGCTTGCGCGGTCAGTCTCCGAAGCGCGGGTTGACGACATTATTGTAAATTGACCCGAACGAATAGCTGATCCCGATGGACGTCCAGTATTGATAGTCGGTGGCGATCTGCCGCCGGCGCAGCAGGATCTCTTCCGGGGTCGCGTTTCCCTTCGGCAGGGAGAGTTGATTGCGGACGCGTGAAATACTTCCCTGGATGTCCAGCGAGAGCCCTTTGACCAGTCGCAATGAAAGCTTGCTCCACGAGTTCAGTGAGTTCTTGCTGAAATCGTGGAGGTAGCTCGATCCGCTCAACTGCGATGTGACCGATCCCCAGGGTTGCGTGAGCTTCAGTTCGGCACTCAGGTTTTGCGAGAATAGCCACTCGTGAGTCTTGTTGAATATCGTTTCCTCAATGTAATTGACATAGGATGGGGTGAGGTAGTACGCCAACCGCAACTGCCGTCGCGTGGACTGGCTGTATGGAAAGACGTTGTACTCAATGGCCGGCGAGGCCTCGATTCTGTAATCACGATTGCTGTAGGTTGACGATGAGACTGTGGCGTACCCGCCCGCTGACCAGTGCTGTGTGATACTAAGGACGTACGCGATTTCCGCGCTCTTGCTCCGCGAAAGGCTCAGTGTGGTGATTTGTTCGGTATCGAGTGTATATTTGAACATGTCCTCGGTGTAGCTGCCATACATTTCAAGTTCAATCTTTGAGCCTTCGGTGATA
>JAGVEK010000160.1 GCA_020058315.1 Candidatus Zixiibacteriota bacterium | reverse complement strand
ACTCCGGGGCAGACACAGTTCACCGTGATTCCCAGCCGGGCATTCTCTTCGGCCAGGCCGCGAGCAAGTCCGGCCACGGCCGCCTTGCTGGCAATCAGATTGGCGTGAGCAGCCGTTGCCAGCCGGACCGGCGATTCTGTTATGAAAACGATGCGCCCGTACCCGCGCTGGCGCATCGGATTGATGACCGCCCGTGTCAGGTTGTAGATCCCATCAAGATTTGTCCGCATCACGGTATCCCACTGGTGGCGGTGCATGAGATGGAACGGCGCATCAGAACGGACCCCGGCGTTATTCACGAGAATGTCAATCCGACCGAACTCGTCCAGCGCCTCCTCGACCATCTGGTTGCAGGCATCGGCATCGGCCACATCGGATCCAGCGGGATAGGCCACAGCGCCCTGGGCGCGCATCCGCGTGCAGAGACTCTCTGCCTCCAGGTGCGATGAGCAGTAGTTCACCACAACAGCCGCTCCTTGTTCGGCAAGGTTCAAGGCGATGGCGCGTCCGATTCCGTGGGAGGCGCCTGAGACAAGCGCGACTTTCCCGCGCAGTGACCCGGACACCGGGGTGGCAACCATTCCCGATTCAGACGTGACGTCTCGTCTGTACCGAAGCGTACGGTTTGCCACAGGGGGGGCCGGTGCGACGGACGATGAGCCCCGGACCTTCATCAGTTGAACGGGAGATATCTCGCATGCATCGCGCATTCTCGTATCCTGCCTTTCTCCACGTGCCTGCGCAGTGACTTTCACCGGCGCCGGCGGATTGCCGCGTCATTCTACCTTGAAACACCCACCTCATTCGGAGAGGCCACATCTGATGGCATCTGCAAGCAGTTTGCAATGGATGAGGACTCGAAAGTAAACCTCTCGGGATGGTCCGCCATAAGTTGTTGCGCCTGTTCGTAATCCTCAGGGCGTCCAATATCCAGCCACAGGCCATCATGATCGACAGCCACCACTGGCTGCCGGGCCGCGAGGAGCGCCACAACGAGATCGGGGAAATCGAACCGGATACCGTCGGGAATCCAATCGACCGCGTGGCGCGAAAAGGCGTAAATCCCTTCGGATACACACAATGGATATGAGGGCTTCTCCTCGTACTTCCCGACAAGACCGTCGGCCACCGACAGCACTCCATATTCCGAGCGGAGCAGCCGCTGGTGCGTGGAAATAGTCAGAAGACGCCCTGGACAATTCAGGCGATGGTGTTCGAGAAACGTGGCGTAGTTCAGATCACAGAGGACATCGCCATTGATCACCAGGAAGTGATCGGGAAGCCGGCCGACCAGGCCCTTCAGAGGACCGGCGGTCCCCAGAGGCTGTCCTTCACGATGGTATTCGATCTTCACACCCCAACGTGAGCCATCGCCAAAGTACGCTTCGATCAGTTCTGCGAGGTGACCGACAGCAAAGACGAGGCGCCCAAACCCCTGGCGCGCAAGCTGCAGGACCAATATTTCCAGAATGGGGCGATCCCCGACCGGCATGAGCGGTTTGGGGAACGATGTGGTGAATGGAAGTAGACGGCGGCCCTTCCCGCCCGCGAGCACAACAGCAACTGGCGCGTCCGAATGGACAGGACGGCCTCCCCAAGCCGCTGCGATATCCCGGCGAATCACAGTTCTCTCATATCGGCTGCGGATTCGGTGTTGTGTTGCGGGAGAACCCAATCAGGCACATGATTCCAAGCCACCGGCGCCAGATGCCGGCCGGTGAAAACGCCGTGAAGGCGACGCCTGCAGCGCGTGATTTCGCGATTTAGCAGAACGGCCTCTGCCAGGCGAGACAATACAAGACGAAAATTGCTGCGATATACCACCAGATACGAATTCCACGTGATTTCCTCATTCTCACCTTCCCATGGTCACAATGTGTCGCCGGCAGAAATCCATTTCTGCCGTGGCCGCAACGCGGCCTGCGCTACATCACTTACAAAGCCGGTGCCAGCCGCGAGACGAGCCCTCAGCGACGGGCGTTACACGTTCCAATTCAACGCGTTACGATGGATCGAGATGGGATGGAACTGCCGGTTTGGTGGTGGGTGGTGAGGCGTATCGGGAAAAGGTGGCGCCGAGCAGTGGAAGAAACTTCCGGCTGCCGTTAATGTGAGTTCATTCCGGTGAAGGGCGTTTGATGCGATTTCGAAGATATGTCTCTTTCCAATTGGCGAGGACCGTGTTGAGGGGAGGCTGGGGGATCATCAGCGGAAATCGTGAGATCAACCCACCATTCGTGGGGCGACGGGCAGGCCGATTGAGATCTGCGTATGGGACGGCGCGCACGACCTCATCGCCCAGCGCGAAGAGCCGGGCAAGACGGAGCGCGAAATCATACCGTGACAGGATTTGATCCCCCGCCACGTGGCGCAGGCCGGTTGCACCGCTTTCCACGATTTCGATGATTCCAGAGACGAGGAACTCCACGGGCGTGATATTGGAGCACTGATTTGTAGCGGCTGGCAGAGGGGGGTGATTCAGCATTGTCTCAACCATCTTCTCCACCCAAGTCGGCCGATCGGGCATTCCGATGCCGAGGAAGCTCGCAGAGCGCACAATGATTGGGTCGCGGGCGGACGACCGAACGATTCTCTCCGCCTCAAGCTTTGTCCGACCGTAGCAGTTGATTGGTCCCGGAGTCGCACTCTCGTCATACGGCCCATCGTTCCCATCAAACACGTAGTCCGTGGATAGATACAAAAGCCGGCACCCCGATTGCGCAAGCGCGCTAACAAGGTGAAGAGTAGCATCCGTGTTGATCGCCTTGGCCAGTTCCGGTTCCTGTTCGCAACGATCGACATCGGTCAGAGCCGCGGTATGAATGACCCAGTCGGCTTCAGCACGTT
>JAGVEK010000131.1 GCA_020058315.1 Candidatus Zixiibacteriota bacterium | reverse complement strand
GATCCGGATCGTCCGGAGAAACGACCGCCTCTGATGAAACCGGGGGTCGATGTCGATGAAGGCGACGTCATTGAGATAGTCAACGGCGTGGCCGCATTGTCGGCGCCCGACATGGGAACCCTGCTGCGAGGGCAGGTCAACAAACAAGTGCTGCTGCGCGTGAAGCCGAAGGCGGGAGGGCCGTCGCGCGAGGTGATCGTGGAGCCCGTGAGCGCGCAGGTGGAAGACGACCTGCGGTACGACGAGTGGGAGTACACCCGGCGACTTGCCGTCGAACAGGCGGGAAAGAACACGCTCGGCTACGTACATCTGCGCGCCATGGGCGGCGGCAACATGGCCGAGTGGACGCGCGAGTTCTATCCGGTGTACGACCGCCCGGGCTTGATCATCGACGTGCGCCACAACAACGGCGGCAACATCGACAGCTGGATCCTGGCGCGCCTGCTTCGCAAGGCGTGGTTCTACTGGCAGCCGCGCGTCGGCCATCCCACATGGAACATGCAGTTCGCCTTCCGCGGCCACGTGGTGGTGCTGATGAACGAGCGCACGGCGTCGGATGGCGAGGCCTTTGCCGAAGGATTCCGCCGGCTTGGCCTGGGCAAGCTGATCGGCACGCGGACGTGGGGCGGCGAGGTCTGGCTGAGCCAGAACAACTTCCTCGTGGATCGCGGCATTGCCACGGCCGCCGAAACAGGCGTCTACGGCCCGGAGGGACAGTGGCTGATCGAAGGCCACGGCGTCGATCCCGACATCGTCATCGACAATCTGCCGAACGCCTCGTTCAACGGCCAGGACGCCCAGTTGGATGCGGCGGTGAAATACCTATTGGAACAGATCAAAACGAAGCCGCTGCCCGTGCCGCCGCCGCCGCCGTATCCGATCAAGAGGTAGGTCTGGGTGACCGATGCCGGCGTCATTGCCGATCGCAGACTGGCTGCAACCCTGAGGCGATTCCGATGAGCCAGAAACTACGAGAAGGTGCTACCCAGTGGCTGTTGACGGAGGGCGTGTGATGGCGAAACGGAAGGCTCCAGAAGCATCGCTCGCCCGCTCGGCCGAGCCGCTGTACCGGCAGATCCGGGCAGTCCTGGAGTGTCAGCGCGTGCTGGTGCCTACCGCGCTGTCAACGCGGCCATGGTGCAGGCCTACTGGCAGGTCGGGCGGTTGATCGTCGAGCACGAGCAAGGCGGCCGGAAGCGCGCCGCGTATGGCGAGGCCGTGCTGGATGTCCTGTCGCAGCGGCTGATGGCGGAGTTCGGTCGCGGGTTCGACGTGACCAACCTGCGCAAAATGCGACAGTTCTACCGGATGTTTGAGATTCGAGACGCAGTGCGTCTCGAATCAGGCAGGACGAAACGAGACGCGCCGCGTCTCGTTTCCGCGGTGGGGACGATTCGTCACACAGCATGTGATGAATTGAGCTGGAGCCACTATCGCTTACTGATGCAGGTCGAGGACCAGGCGGCCCTCGAGTGGTACATGCGCGAAGCCGCGGACCAGCATTGGTCCACACGCCAACTGGAGCGCCAGATCTCGGTGCTCTACTACGAGCGCCTGATGGCCAGCCGCAAGAAGGCGCCGGTTCGCAAGGAGGCCCGGGACAAGATCGCCGTCGTTGAACCCGAGCAGTTCATCCGCGACCCGTACGTGCTGGAGTTCCTAGACCTTGCGCAGCAACCCCGGAAGGTCTGAGATCCGGAAGAGCGGCAGGGGCAACGCCGGCAGGCCCAATCGCGTCAGAATGGACTGAGTCAATTCCCTCCAATACGGCCATGCGTTGAATGGCGCGTTGACGGTGGCAAAGGCCGCGAGTTCATCGGGCGACAGGTCAGATTCCGGCTTCTGGGAATAGAGCAACTCCGTAAGAGCGCGGACGTCCGCCACGGGTGTGGGTGATTCGGGTGTGCCTGACTTCAGGGAATACGAGAACTCAGTCACGATCGAGACCAAGTTGTTCTTGGTCGTCACCCGGGGCTCTGTGAGTGCAATCTCCGCTTGCACCTCAGCAGGTAGCTCGGAAAACGCACGGTTGCTGGTGGCGCCATGCACTTCCAGGAGTCGCACCCGCACTATCGCGAGGTTCGCGCCGGCCTTTGTTGCAGCATTCAGATCGAACTGCCAGTTAGCCCGTCCGTTGCTATTGCCAGATGGAACTGTCCCCAGATTCAGTCCGGCCGAATCCGGGCCGGCGTCCACCGTCGTGGCAGTTCGGCTGACACTTGGCGACGTCCTTCGTGTGGTCTTCTTGGCCATGGTAATCCTAAGCCACCAATCTCAGAGCGCGGGCAGCACTATCAGCCATCGGCGTCTTTCCCTGGGACTCGCCAGTGTCGACAGACATTTCTTGGCGCGCGAAGATCCGTTCAGCAAAGTGTGAGGGATCGACTGCCGCACTCTGCTGGAGCAACGCGCTCCAGATGCCTTGTAGCGACCAGTCCCCCGGCAATTGGAATTGCGAGTTCAAGAGGTCGGTCAGAATCATCCCGGTATTCTCGAACGACACGGGCCGAGATGCCGAATTCCCTTTGCCCTCTGAGCTTCCGACGAGGTTGCGAACACTCCGGGCAACGCGTTCCGCCTCGTCGGGATCCGTGAGCACCCGCATCAGCTTGTCGAGAGATTTCTCTTGAACCTGACCCCATTCCCACCGCTTGACGCTCGCGACGCCCACGCCTAAGTAGTCCGCAAAATCCTGCTGCGACATGTCGAGACGTCCTCGAGCTGTCCGAATCTCACCGCTCGTCAGAAGTCCCTCGCGCACCCGATATGCATCCGCCATGGCGCGGTTGTATTCAGGAGCCTGAGCGACGGTCACGGTCTCGTAGTCGCAGGAGTCGCATCGCATACCAGGGGCACGGAAGAGCAGAGACACTTCCCTGTACACATCTTCCTGCGTAATCACCATCTCACGCATCAGT
>JAGVEK010000125.1 GCA_020058315.1 Candidatus Zixiibacteriota bacterium | reverse complement strand
GCGCTGGCATTCAGTTCAAGATCCTCAATCGTCGCAAGGGTCCGGCCGTGCAATCCTCACGGACTCAATGTGATAGGCGGTCTTACCAGACGGCAGCGCAGAAGGACATCGCTGGCACAGAGGGCATAGAAGTCGTGGCCGATTGTGTGCGCCGGATCCATATCGAGGGAGATCGTGTCCGGGCGGTCGTCGGTGATTCCGGGGAGACCTACTTGGCCGACGCGGTCGTTCTTGCGAGCGGGACATTCCTGGAAGCCGTGACGCACGTGGGTTCCTGCTCTAGACCCGAGGGCCGTTATGGCGAACCGCCGGCGCGTGGCCTGTCACACAGTCTTCGTGACCTCGGATTCGAGATTGGCCGACTGAAAACCGGAACGCCGCCGCGTCTTGACGGCAGTACAATCGACTACTCTTTGTGCGATGCCCAGCCGGGCGATGAGCCGCCCCGCGGGTTTTCACGGCGTCACCCCATCTCGATCTCCAATCAGGCCGCATGCTGGCTGACATACACTACAACCGAGACACATCACCTGATCGCCGACAACATCGATCAGTCCCCACTCTACAACGGGCAGATCCGCGGCATTGGACCCCGCTATTGCCCATCGATCGAAGACAAGGTGATGAAATTCTCGGAGAAGCCGAGGCATCAGTTGTTCCTCGAACCGGAGGGGATGGGGACCAGCGAAATCTACATCAACGGATTTTCGAGTTCGCTTCCAGCCGGGATCCAGCTCGCTGCCTTGCAGACCATCCCCGCCCTGCGAAATGTGATGATGACTCGACCCGGCTACGCCGTCGAGTACGATTTCTTTCCGCCGACACAACTGCAACTCACACTTGAAACAAAGATCGCGAAAGGCCTCTATTTCTGCGGGCAGATCAATGGGACATCTGGATACGAGGAAGCTGCGGGCCAGGGATTCATTGCGGGCATCAACGCGGTCTTGGGGTATCGAGGTGAGGAACCGCTGATACTGGATCGCGCTGAGTCATACATCGGAGTGATGATCGACGATCTGGTCACGATAGGTGTGGATGAGCCCTATCGAATGTTCACGTCGCGCGCGGAGCATCGGCTTCACCTGCGCGAGGACAATGCGGAGCGTCGGTTGGCCGAGCACGGTCATCGAATCGGCCTGATTGGACGAGAGGAGTACGACTCCCTGCGTCGTCGCTGGGATAGGATCGATCAGTGTATTGAGGAATTCGGCCGTACTCCTGTTCCTGGAAAGGGGATTCCTTTCGTGGGCATCAAGCGTCAGGGAGGCGCCTCAGTCGCCGAACTCCTGCGGATTCCCGGCGTTTCGTTCCGTGATCTTTGTGGTTATGGCGCTGATATCCCCCTCATGGAAGAGAGCTTGGCCGAAGCGATTGAAGTCGAAATCAAGTACTCTGGCTACATTGAACGGCAGGCGCGCCAGATCGAGCAGTTTCGCCGGATGGAGTCGCAGAAGATCCCGGCCGACATCGAGTACTCCGGGCTTCCCGGGATGCGCCGTGAAGCACGAGAGAAGTTCACACGGATCGGTCCGTATACGCTCGGCCAGGCCTCCCGCATCCCAGGCATCACGTCATCGGATGTTGCCCTCTTGATGGTCCACCTGCGTACGCACGGGGAGCGGCTACGGTCGCGATCTGGCGACGCGACGGCTGGTGCAGAATAGACAGTCGCTCGCCACGCACCATCAGTCTCCACAATTGCAGAAATCGGCTCCGATGTTTCACGTGAAACATGCCCAGAGCATTTCGCAGTGATTGACATCGCGCGGCAATCTCCGTTGATTATACGACGGGGGTGTTTCACGTGAAACTGGTGCCGGATCTGATCTGTAAAGCCGCTGGAATCCAACACATTGACGCGAAGGAGTTGACGCTCTCTCAGCGTTTTTGCGAAGCCGTCTTGGAGGCGAACCGCAAGATCAATCTTGTCTCGCGCGCCGCCGAGACCGCTCAGACGGTGGAGCGTCAGTTCCTCCTATCCATCGCAGCTTTGGAACTCATACCGCGCGATGGCGAGTTGAGATGGCTGGACATCGGATCGGGCGGGGGATTCCCCGCCATTCCACTGGCGATCTTCCGCCCCGACATATCGTTTGTTCTGGTTGAGTCGATTGCCAAGAAGGCGTTCTTCCTCGAACGGACCATCGAGACTCTGCGGCTTCCCAATGTCAGGGTCACTCAGGAGCGGCTGGATCACCGTCGTCGCGCTATCAGTGTCCCCGAAGGCGCCTTCGACTGGGTCTCGGTTAAGGCAGTCGCCGAATGGGAGATTTCGCTGGAATGGGGCAGCATGTACCTCAGGCCAGGCGGATGTCTTTTGACCTACAAACCGATCCTGATTCGTGCGGCGGAGAGTCGTATGTTGGAGAAACACAATTTTAAGATGTTGTCATCTATGGCACTTACAGACAGACTTCCAGAAGCTGAGTTGCATATCTTCATCGTAAGAAAGAACGATTGAGCCAAGTGTCTGAGCAGGAAGAATTTCATTGACGAATGTCGTGATGCAATCGTAGACTGGAATCTCTATGGATCTCAAGCTCTTATCGCGGCGGCGCATCATCTCCATTGCCAACCAGAAGGGCGGTGTTGGCAAGACAACCACTGCCGTCAATCTGGCGGCGAGCCTTGCGATGTCGCATCGGCGGGTACTCTTGATCGATCTGGATCCCCAAGCTAACACGACTTCCTTCTTCGGCATCGAGAAGGGAACGTTCGAGAGATCATCCTACGAAATCATGGTCGACAATTGCCCTTTGAGCGATGCACGCGTCTCAACCTGTGTCGATTCACTGGATCTCATTCCTTCGGCGATGCGGCTGGTGGGAGCGGAGATCGAGATGGTCGGGATGGAGAATCGAGAGCGGCGGCTGAAGGATGCACTGGATGATCCCAGGTTGGCGTACGACTTCATCATCGTCGATTGTCCCCCTTCGCTCAGCATTCTGACCGTGAATGCCCTCGTGGCATCCGGATCAGTGCTGGTGCCGGTTCAGTGCGAGTACTTCGCACTCGAAGGACTGAGCTTGTTGATGAACACGATTGAGAAGGTCCAGCAGTCGCTCAACCCCGACCTCGTGATCGAGGGCGTCTTGCTGACCATGTTCGACAGCCGGCTCAATCTTTCAAGACAGGTCGAAGCCGAGGCGCGCCGGGTGTTCGATGGCAAGGTCTATCAGACTATGATACAACGCAATGTACGGTTGTCAGAAGCGCCCGGATTCGGCAAACCGATCGTCATCTACGACCCATCATCGGTGGGCGCGGAGAACTATATCGCATTAGCCAAAGAGGTGATTGCATCATGAGTGGAAACCGTCTCGCACTCGGCCGCGGACTCGAAGCCCTGATCCCCACGCAGTCCGACCAGCTCACTTCCAAGGGTCGCCAGGTCGTCGAATTGCCTCTCGACAAGATCGTCCCGAATCCCAACCAACCACGCATCCAATTCGATGGGGCGAAGCTGGAGGAGCTCGCGGCGTCGATCCGCGAGAAAGGGGTGCTCCAGCCCATCTTGGTCAAGCCGACAGTGAGCGGCTACCAAGTTATCGCCGGAGAGCGTCGCCTGCGCGCTTCAAGGGCTGCCGGATTGACCAAGATTCCGGCCATTGTGGCAGAACATACAACTCCATCTGACGAACTCGAGTGGGCCTTGATCGAAAACCTCCAGCGTGAAGACCT
>JAGVEK010000192.1 GCA_020058315.1 Candidatus Zixiibacteriota bacterium | reverse complement strand
GCAACGCGCACGCCTGCAGCAGGACGGCGCGCGCCTGCATCGCCTGCTCGCCACGGCGGGTCTGGGCGAGTCGAGCGGCACTGCGCTGTTTCGCTACCTGGTCCGCGACGATGCGCGGGAACTGCATGAATATTTCGCGCGGCAGGGCATCCTGCTGCGCCATTTCGCACAACCCGCGGCGGTGCGCGTTGGCCTGCCGGCATGCGAAGCCGACTGGCAGCGTCTCGCTGCGGCCATTGGTCAATGGAGAATCTGATGCAACGACTGTACGTATCCGTTCCTTGCGCACTGGCATACCATCGCCGCGGTAGCCAGGGACAACCTGTATTTCATTCAGCCGGACCTGGTACAGCGCCACACCCCTCGTATCCTGGATGGCGCTGAGCAGCTTTGTACACATCTGGAAACGGTGCGCGCCAAGTGTGGCAAGTAGGCGTCGAATCCTAGCCCGAACTTTGGTCTAACGGCTCGAAGAATCTCTTTCGCTTCATGCGCGAAACATTCGCCTATTCCTGCGAAGCCTATAGCCGCATTCTGGAGCTTGGCGAAACCTGCTCAGCGCGTAGCAGACTCCTATCAGAACTTGCCGAAGGGCCAACGCCGCCGGACGAGCGTGTTGAGGGGGCTGAATATATCGATATTCTTCGAGAGGCCGTTGCCGCCAGGAATGGATGGAAGCGTATCCTTGAGCGATGTTTTCCTCATCAGTCGATCAATTCGGCATACGGATCAACACCTCAAACTCTTTAATCGGCACGGGTTTGCTAAACCAGTAACCTTGGTACGCGTGACAGCCATTGCGTTCAAGGAAGTCGCGCTGTTCCTCGTTTTCCACTCCTTCCGCAATCACTTCCATTCCCAGGCTGTTGCCCATACCGATGATGGTCTGTACGATTACTGCATCAGTGGGTTTTATACCGATATTGCGCACAAAAGACCGATCGATCTTCAGTTGGTCAAATGGAAGTTGTGTCAAGTAAGACAGCGATGAATAGCCTGTACCAAAATCGTCCATGGAGAATCTCACACCGATCTGCTTCAGTTCGTGCATTTTGGCGATAGTGTCATTGATGTTCTCCAGCACCACGCTTTCGGTCAGTTCGAGCTTGAGCCGGTTCGGGGCGGCACCGGCCTTGATCAGCGCCTCGCGCACTTGCTCGACGAAGCCCGGTTGGTGAAACTGGCGCGCGCTCACGTTGACGGCGAGTTGCAGTTCGCATGCCAACGGGCTTGCTTCCCATGCCTTGATCTGGGCGCAGGCGGTTTCCAGCACCCATTGCCCGATGGGCAGGATCAACCCGGTATCTTCCGCCAAGGGGATGAATTGCAGCGGCGAGACCAGACCGCGTTCTGGATGCAGCCAACGCAGCAATGCTTCGGCACCGCTGGGGTGGTTAGCGGCGTTCACCTGTATCTGGTAGAAGAGATTGAATTGCTGCTGAGAAAGTGCGTGGCGCAGGTCGGCTTCGAGTGTGGCACGAGCTTCGAGCGAGGCCTGCATGTCCGGATCGAAGAAGCGCAGGGTATTGCGGCCAGAGGTCTTGGCTTGGTACATCGCGGTATCGGCGTGCTTGAACAGGTCATCCATGCCGATCTCGTTGTCACTGAACAAACTGATGCCGATGCTGGCGGAGCTGTAGTGTTCAAATCCCTGGAGGTTGAAAGGCTGGTCAAGGGAGGCAAGAACCTTATCTCCAATGTCCTGAGCTTGTGCTACCGCTTGCTGGGTGTCTTCGTTCAGATCATCAAGAACGACGACGAACTCGTCGCCACCCAGACGGGCGACCGTATCGCTGCTGCGCACGCAACCCTGGAGACGTTTGGCGACCTCGATCAGCAGCAGATCACCGATGTTGTGACCCTTGGTATCGTTAAGAGCTTTGAAGTTGTCCAGATCAATGAACAGGATGGCACCATGGTTCATGTAGCGCGTGCTGTGGATCAGCGCCTGCTGCACACGGTCCCGCAACAGGCTCCGGTTGGGCAGGCCGGTCAGGGGATCATAAAAGGCGAGTTGTTCAATATGAGCCGCCTGAACTTTAAGCTCGGTGATGTCCTCCACGACTACCAGCACTTCTTCTTCTTCTTCTTCTTCTTCTTCTGCAAGCCGTATTCCAGTGATGGTGAGGCGCAGCCATTTTTCGCCTAGCGCGACGTCAATACCGCGCAAGGCCATCCCGCTGGCGAGGACGGCTTGCGCCTGTTGGCGTAGATCGGGTAGCGGCAGGATGTCTCCGAGTTCGCGCCCGAAAACGTTTTCTCCGTTTCCCAGTCTGAACATCTCGCGGAAGGAGCGGTTGACACTCCGCACCTTGAGGGTGTTGTTCACCACGATCAGCCCGGCGGGCAGGCTCGCAATGATGTTCTCGGCGTAGCGCTTGAGACCGAGGATGGTGCGGCGGTCGGCCTCGATCAGGGCTTTCTGCGCTTCCAGTTCGACTGTTTTCTGTTGCAAGATTTCTATATGATTCCTGAGGCAGGCAGACATCTCATTGAAGTCGCTTGCCAGCTCTCCGATCTCGTCTTTCGACAAGACCGGCACCGCTCTTGCGAGGTCTCCCGCGGCTATGGCCCTCGACGTCTCCGCGAATATCTTTATGGGTTTGAGAATAATCAGGTGGATATAAATCAGGCTCCCCAGCCCGATGACAATGTTCGCCAACAGGAATAGCCATAACAGATGGTGCAGTGAATCTACCTTTTTTTCGGAATAAGCTTGAAGAAGGGCGACCAATGTGTCTATACGCGTCACATACGCTTCCACGTGATCTTTCAATGTCCGGAGGGTTTCATTGGAAGCCGATGCGGCGAGAACATTCTGAAACAGGGGCTTGATGGTCTTATTCCACTCATCCCCGCGTTTATCAAGGTAGGCGATGAGCTCCGGATCGCCCACACTCTTGAGGTCATACTGCGGGTCCCCGTGCTTAAGCCCATG
>JAGVEK010000337.1 GCA_020058315.1 Candidatus Zixiibacteriota bacterium | reverse complement strand
TTACAGGTGGCAACAACGTAAATACCCCCGTGTGGACGGGGACAAACCAGGCGGTGTGCGGGAGCTGCCATGATGTGGGAAGCAATCCGGCGTTGCTCGGATGGAAACATGACGTTCACGCGACGTGGGCGGGGTTGAAGTGCGCCGACTGCCATTCGAGCGTGGTCGACACGCTGTTGGCAATCAAGAATCTGACTCTCCACGTGAACGGTGCTATCGATACTCTGACACGAAATCCTGCGTTGTGCGCCCGTTGCCACGGGCCGGAAAAAACGGCGTGCACGATGTGCCATGGCGGAGTGGACAACCTGACAGGGGCGCCGCCGGCGGGACTGCGCGGCGAGTTGCTGACTTCGGATCGCGCGGTTGGGGCGCATTCGAAACATTTGACCGGCGGCACGACTGCCCATGCATTCGCCTGCACCGAGTGCCACGCGGTGCCGGTCGCGTATGGTTCGCCGGGACACTTGGGGACGGACTCGATCGCCGAGATGACATGGGGGCCGCTGGCAAAGCCGGCTTCGAGCTGGGACCGGACAGCCAAGACGTGCGCGCTGACTTACTGCCACGGGAATTTCAGCGGCGGCACCAGCGCGAACACGCCCTCGTGGATCGGAGCCAGCCCGGTGGCGTGCGGAAGTTGCCATGACGTGGGCGCCAACCCTTCGTTGCTGGGAGGGAAACATCGGAGGCACGTGTTCAACAAGCATCTGGGATGCTACAACTGCCACGCCGCCACAGTTGATGCGAGCAAGAACATCATTGGACTAACCATTCATGTCAACGGACAATTCACGGTCAGTTTCGCGACAGGAGTCGGAAGCTATTCCGCCGGACGATGCACAGAGCCAGGTGGCTGTCACGGCGACGAGGACTGGTATTAGAACCGGTCTCAGAATCACGCGAACGACAGATGCAGCCACTCTTTGGAGCCCCTAACCCAACTTCCGCAATGTGGCTGCTATATCATCAACGTTGATGGTCATTGATGCTGTAAGTCGAGAGTCCTCTCGTAGCCAGCATCGCAAGTGCGAAGTCGTGCGCTGTCAATCCTCGCCCCACAACAGTGGAAACTGCGTGACGGGCCGCCTATGGACGCAGTTCGACTCTCAGAACTGTGGCTTCATCGCCGGTATAGCCCAATGCCTTCCAGTCAAGGACGCTGTTTGGCCCGTGGCAATTGGCGCAAGTCAAGGCACCCTTCCTGCGAATTGAATGACTGATCTCCAGTGAAGCATCCTGCGGAATCCAGCGCGCTTCTACGGTCTTGAGATCATGCGCACCCTGATAGGCTGAGGTCTTCCACGAATCGACGTCCATGAACTCCATGAACTTATCCATGAGATAAACTTTGAACATCCACCCGTACATCATCGGCATCATGCTCTTCTCGAGTTCCTTCTGCGCTGCCAAACCGGGATTTCCGGTGCGGTAATAGGTTGGGAGGTTGTAAGGGAGATACATGCCGCCAAAGGGGCCGATATTCTGCAGGTCGATGTGCTGTTTGCCGTTGAAGAGCTTCATCGCGTATAGCTTTGAAGGCCGGCCACGCTTCGCGATCGGGCGCATCACCTTCTCGTACCAGCCAGCGTAATCAAAGTTCGTGAACTCAGGCCACACGTGCGTTGGATCGTAGAAACGATACAGGTTCTTGCCATTGGGATTGTCCCCGATCGGGTTTCCCAGGAAGGTGCCGTCGCCGTTCCACCAGCGATAGACGATGCCCCGGCCCGGTTGAGTTTCTTTCAAGGAGTCGGTGTAGACGAAGATTCCCGGATCTTTCTCGTACACCGTCCTGGAGAAATCGCGATAGGTGGCGTTGTCGGCCTGGAGGGACGGTATGTGACAGGTCTGGCAGGCGATTTTCTCCACGTGGCTGTTCAGGTATTCGGCCGTCTCTGGATCGCTCGTGTGAGGCGTAGCGCTGTGACATTTCTCGCATGTGACTTCAACGTCTGGCAGGTCGTTGGCCATCATGGTCGTGGTGTGCGTGCCCTTCGCAATCCAGTGACCTTCTGATGTGTGGCAATCAGTGCAACTGAGGCCAGCTTCCGCGTGGACATCCCACGATGGGGAATAGGGAGTGCCTCGCTTTGATCCGGGATGCAACACTCGCGGGCGCTCGTGACCGGTCTGTCGCATACTCTGCATGAATGACGGATCCAGCGAATCAACGTAGATGTCGCCACCGAAGTTGTGCTGGTGACATCGCAGACAGGTTTGCGATGTGGTTCGCGTGACGCTCATCGCCGCCATCATGGATCGATCCTGGTCCCAGTGCAGGAGGCCACTGGCATCGCGGACGACCTGCTTTCTATTCATGTCGTAGGCAGCTGCGTGACAGATCAGGCAATCGACGGCGTCCTTTTCCAAATTGAGTGTCATGTAGCCCGGCATGATCTCGCCCAGCGGCGCCTGGGGCTGACCGCCGACGTGGCACTGCCCGCACCCCTCAGAGAGCGTGTCCCCGTTCTTGGTTACCACCAACTCCGCCCAGGCGGTCATGGCGAAAGAGCCCGGCTTGGGACATGGCCGGTCGATCTTCCCCATCGGAAAATCGTCCGCCAGCCTGCCGTTGAAGCCATAGACATTGGGGTGGCGACTGCTGAAGAAGCGGTAGTGCACGGAACTGGTCAGGTTGTTTATCAGGCTGACCTTCTTCTCAGTGCCGGTCGTTGCATCCTTGACCATAATCGTCTCATGGCATTTGAGACAAGTTGACGGGCCCTCATAGGACAGAATTCCCGCCTGTTTTAGCCGGTCGATGTGTTTGAAGTCACCGCGATAGCGTTCCTGCAACGTCTTGGCGATGGCAGCCGCCTGCCCCGGCGTTACCCGCTCGACCGCGAACGCGATTCGGCGGGGCCGGCTGTCTCCCGGCATCATCAAGTTGATGAGATCGGACCACAAAGTGAAGACGACAAACGCAACAGCCAAGACTGCGAATGTGATTGGCATGATTCTATGGTGTTTCATTCGGGTCTCCTGTACTGTATCTGTGCGATGTCCCACGACTGCCCGCCCTTGATCCGAATAGTGCTTGTGATCGACGCGCTATCTGACCTTGGACTGAACCTGCTGCCCATGAGCGTACAGAGTCTTCCTGAGAATGTCATCCATCAAGCACCACTTGGTAAATGACGACTGCAGAAGATTGGCCCCCACGAAGGCAGTGAACAACAGCCAGTACGGGCTGACGAACCAACCCAGGACAAGACTGGCAAGCACGAAGGTTCCTGCGATGGCGCGGACGGCATGCTCTTGTGACATGATTCAGGTTCTCCTTTTCTGTCAGGTTACGCACGGTTGTGAATGGTTCAGGTTTGCATGGCTCCGACTTCGTGTTTCTTCCGATTCCCCGCATAGTAGAGAATTGGGACAGCCACTCGGCTGATCATCAAAGAGGCTACCTCTCCCGCCATCAACGATATCGCCAGCCCTTGAAAGATCGGATCGAACAGGATGATCCCTGCTCCGACGATGACGGCTCCGGCAGTGAGCAGCATTGGACGGAAGCGCACGGCACCAGCGTCGATCACCGCATCCGCCAGCGGCATCCCTTCACGGAGCCGCAGCTCGATGAAATCC
This sequence comes from Candidatus Zixiibacteriota bacterium, assembly GCA_020058315.1. Taxonomy (GTDB): domain Bacteria; phylum Zixibacteria; class MSB-5A5; order WJJR01; family WJJR01; genus JACRMA01. The sequence continues at coordinate 2,341 of JAGVEK010000337.1, read as the reverse complement.
ACCAGGATAATTGAATTGCGAATGACGATTCCCGCGCCTGCCATAAAACCAATCATCGATGTCGCTGTGAAGAATGCTCCCATCGCTCCGTGGGCGGGCAGTATTCCGATGAGCGAGAACGGAATCGCTGCCATGACAACCAGCGGGGTCAGCAACGACTGAAACCACCCGACCATCAGTATGTAGATCAGCACGAGGACCGCCGCGAAAGCGAGTCCCAGATCTCTGAATACTTCGATCGTAATGTGCCACTCACCGTCCCACTTCAGTGCCGGTTCCATCGTGGAAAACGGCTGAGAGGCATTGAGAACCTTGAGCTGTGCCTGACTCCCGCCGAACTGCTTCATGTCCAGTCGCGCCAGCTTCTTGTTCATATCCATGATCGCATAGACCGGACTTTCACGTGCACCAGCCACATCACCGATGATGTAGGTGACCGGCATGAGATTCTTGTGATAGATCGTCTTGTCGACGATCGTCTCCTCCTGGCGTACCAGCTCAGAAAGAGGAACCAGGGAGGGTTGCCCGGGGTTGCCCGTTTTCCCTGAATAGGATGACCGAATTTGCAGCTTGAGGAGATCCTGCGCCCCGGTCTTCGCTTTGCGGGGTAACTCGAGAATCAGGGGGACATCCTCACGCTCAGCGGTTCGATGAGCAATGTCTGCCTGCATACCACTTACCGCGGCCCTCATTGTCCGGGAAATCACGTCCGCGCTGATACCATGCAGAGCGGCTTTCTCATGATCGATGACATATGTCAGCTTGCTCTGATCTTCTTCATGGTAGGCATCGATGTCCACAACCCCGGCTGTCGTGGCGAAAATTCCTCTGACAGCACCCGCGAGTCGCGTACGTGCGGAATCCGTGGGGCCATAGATTTCGGCAACCAGCGTCTGTAATACGGGCGGCCCTGGCGGGACTTCGGCCACGGCAACGCGAGCCCGGTATCGGCCTGCGATTTCATCGACCCGTGGGCGGACACGCTTTGCGATATCATGGCTCTGTGCTGAGCGTTCGCCCTTGGGCACAAGGTTGACCTGTATATCAGCCACATGAGCACCACGTCGCAGAAAGTAGTGACGCACCAAGCCATTGAAGTTGAACGGCGCGGAGGCGCCGGCGTAGATTTGGTAGTCCGTGACCTCGGGTTCAGAACGTATGGCGCGCGCAATCTCGCCGGCGGCCTGGGTCGTTTGCTCAAGCGAACTGCTCTCCGGCATGTTGATCACGACCTGAAATTCGTTCTTGTTGTCGAAGGGGAGCATTTTGACCTGCACCCAGCCGATGCCCACCAGCCCCATGGCCACAAGAAGGGCTCCACTGATCATCACAAGGAAGAGTCGCCTGGTGCGGCTGTTGTGGATCAGGCGTCCCATCAACCTGCGATAGGCACGCGTGGTCCACGCCTCCTTCTCTTCGTCGTGTCCAGCCAAGTGCAACCGGCCCGCTCTCCAGCCCAGCACTCGGACCGCAGCCCACGGCGTCACGACGAAGGCCACCAGAAGCGAGAACAACATGGCAGCCGTTGCGCCAATCGGGATCGGACGCATATACGGCCCCATTAATCCACCGACCAACGCCATCGGGAAAACCGCGGCAATCACAGCCCAGGTGGCCAGAATTGTCGGATTGCCGACTTCCGACACCGCCTCGACAGCCACTTCCGCCCACGGCCGACGTTGGTTGGCGGGCAGATGAAGGTGACGGGTGATGTTCTCGACAACAACGATGGCGTCATCAACCAGGATTCCGATCGAAAAGATGAGTGCGAAGAGTGTGATGCGGTTCAATGTGAAACCCGCCAGGTAGAAGACCAGCAGGGTAAGTGCCAGAGTTGAGGGGATGGCCAGGGCGATGATGATCGACTCCCGCCAGCCAAGACTGATCAGAATCAGGATCGACACACTGACGACTGCGATCATCATGTGCCAGAGCAGTTCATTCGATTTATCCTCGGCAGTTCTACCGTAATGCCGAGTTATCGTCATCGCAACATCCGACGGCAGAATCCGGCCGCGCAGGTACTGGAGTTTCTCCAGCACGTTGTCGGCCACCATGATCGCGTTCGTGCCCGGCCGCTTTGCGATCGATAGCGTGACTGCAGCTTCTTCACGCGGCTCACCTGATGCTGCTCCTGTCCCGAACAGAACGACCTGGGAGAGATCCTCCGGTCCGTCTAACACATGGGCCACGTCACGCAGATAGATCGGCACGCCATTGTCCACGCCGAGCACGACATGCTCGAGATCTGCGGCATCACGGAGAAAACCATCCGTCTCGACGACGATTTCCTGATTCTGACGCGTGAGTGCACCGGCCTTCGATTGGCGGTTGGCTTGTT
>JAGVEK010000546.1 GCA_020058315.1 Candidatus Zixiibacteriota bacterium | reverse complement strand
GAACAGATCGGGCATGACGTAGTTGCGCCGCTGGCAGGTCCGCCCGACTTTCGAGTTCCAGCGCCTCTTGAATCCTCACCTTGTCGTACTCCCTTGCCACGGCCGGATTTCCTTGTCTGACTCCAATTCCGATTGCCGCATGTCGTTGTCAGGCGCGACGGCCACCCGCGTTACGGGATCGAACGATCTCCGTGCCAATGCGACCAATCGTGTCGATCTCGTTGTTCGCGGAAGGACCGTGCCATCCGCGCCGACACACAGGGCCGTGTCCTGCCTAAACACAAATACGTGTGGGCGATCCGGGAAATGCTCACTCGAAGGATTGAAAAGGGGATAGTCCCCTCGGTGTAGGACTTGCTCTCGGGAAGAACTGCCTTCGGGAGATTTGTTTACTTCGTCACTCCTGAGCGCGTGCCGGGCGAGTTCGAGTCGCATGTGCAGGGCGAGTTTCTCGAGCATGTAGTGGGCGTGACTCTCGACCGCCCTGACAACATGAATCGAAAACTGGTCACCTCGGTTTCCCGGGCTGCTTCCTGGAGGAGGGCTGGAGCGGTTCGAAGAACCGATCGGGAATATCGACGTTGTAGTCCTGTTTGAGGATCTTCCAGCGGTGCTCCCCCCCGCCTCGCAATCCCCTGAATTCCAGACGTTCGAGACGCCAAAATGGAACTGCCGGAGAGTACCGGGCGAACCGAAGGTCGCAGATGAGAGGTTCCCCCTTGCTGGAGTCGCTGAGCGTGATCTTTGCAGGCCCCGACCGCCGCCAATTCCACTCGATCTCCCAGTGCGATCCGCCAGCGCGGCCCTCGAAGGCATCGCCCGTGCGCGAAGCCACGAGGGTTGCGACGACTTCGGTCCCGCCCCATCCACCGGCAAACAGGTCGCGCCAGTAGTCAGCGAAAAAGGATGATAATGGTATCTGGTACTGATTCAGATTGGCGAGGTCATCCTTCACGAGACGCCCGTCCCGATGGTCGACAAACGAGAACTTCTCACCCTGAATCACGCCGGTGAAGGCGGGGATGCCAAAGGGGCCGGTCGCGCTGACACGAAAGCGATCCGGAGCCTTGTAGGCGATTTCGAGAAAGAACTCCCCGTGGGGTTCTGTGCCCTTGGCCTGCCAGCGAACGCGGTAGGCTGCGGATGTGATCAGCCGTTTGCGATCCTGCATTCGTGACAGGATCGACTGGCCGGCCAGTTCATCCAGCGGCCTCGGTGCGCCGGCGCAGCCATCGAGTACCAGCAAGCACAACGCAATCGCAACAAAACAAGAAGAGCGGGGATAGAGTGGGCGGTGTGTCATGGGGCGGCGAGACTTGTTGCGGCGGTCGGGATCCACTGCGGGTCGCCCCATCCGTGTGCGTCACGAGTAGATCAGCGCGTACAGAACACCCACCGGCACACCGGAAATCACATAAGTGAGGGTGTTGACAAATGGCCCGATGATCATCCAAATTGGCGAAAATCTGGCCACAAATCCAACCATAATGATCATCATGAGCACCATGGGACCAAAGCGCTCGAACTGGATCAGCATCCTCTCCCAGGAGGACGGCGCGAGTCCGTAGAGAATCTTTGAGCCGTCCAGAGGTGGCAGGGGGATCAGATTAAAGAACGCCAGGGCGAGGTTGGTGATCACGCCCTGGGCGAAGATACGACCGAGGCCCGCGGTGAAGCCATCGTGGAACTGAACTCCCCAGCCGGAGGCGATGAGCGACCGGACGACCAGCCCGCAGCCGATCGCGAGAATGACATTGGATGCCGGACCAGCGGCTGCGGTCAGAAAAATCCCTTGTTTGACATCCTTGAAATTGCGGGGATCGAACGGAACCGGCTTGGCCCAGCCAAACCGGAACTGCGACAGAAAGAGCATCAACGTGCCAAAGAGGTCCAAGTGCACAAGCGGGTTGAGGGAGAGTCGTCCCAACAGCCGGGCGGTCGGGTCGCCCAGACGGTTGCTCATCCAAGCGTGGGCTGCTTCGTGGAAGGTCAGCGAGAACAGCAAGACCGGCGCGAAGGTGATGGCGAATTTGAGGAATGAGGGATCCAATTAGGGGGCCTCGACGCTAATCTGGACAGTCGTGGACGACATGGACGTGATGGACGCTGAAGGCACTAAGCGTATAATCCCCGCAATTGGATGACTTCGACGACGCGCTGGATGGCCAGCATGAATGCGGCCACGCGCAGGGTTGTGTCATGACTGGTGGCCATTGCGAGCACCTCGCCAAAGGACCGGTTCATGATCAACTCGAGCCGATGATTGACTTCGTCTTCCTCCCAGAAGTATCCCATACGGTCCTGGACCCATTCGAAGTAGGAGACGGTCACGCCGCCGGCATTGCACAGAATATCGGGGATCACGTACACTCCCTTTTCGGCCAGAATGTTATCTGCCTCCGGAGTGGTCGGACCATTGGCGCCCTCGGCTATCACGCGGGCTTTGATGGCACCAGCGTTTTCCTCAGTGATCACGTTCTCCAGAGCTGCGGGGATGAGCACGTCGCAGTCAACAGCGAGGATGGCGTTGGAATCGAGGGGCTCCGATCCAGCGAAACCCTTCACTGAGCCGGTGTCGGCACAGTGCTTGAGGAGAGCGGGGATATCGAGTCCCGACTTGTCGGCGATCGCGCCGTAGACATCGCAGACGGCGATGATCTTGCATCCGTCTTTGGCCAGAAGATCGGCGGCTACCGAACCCACGTTGCCGAATCCCTGAACGGCGATTCTCAGCCCCTGCATCGAAAGTCCGAGATGACGTGCCATTGCGCGCACACAAAACTGGACACCGCGGCCGGTCGCTTCGCGCCGTCCGAGAGATCCCCCCATTGCGACGGGTTTGCCGGTCACAACGGCGGTTTCGGTGCGACGGTGATGCATGCTGTAGGTGTCCATCACCCACGCCATGATCTGCTGGTCGGTATTGACATCGGGCGCGGGCACATCCTGATCCGGACCGATGACATCCATCAACTCTGCTGTGTAACGGCGGGTCATCCGTTCCAGTTCATTGCGGGACATCTTTCTGGGGTCGCAGACGATTCCGCCCTTGGCGCCGCCGAAGGGAATACCCACGACAGCGCATTTAAAGGTCATCCACGCGGCGAGCGCCTGAACTTCGTCCAGCGTGACATCGGGATGGTAACGGATACCTCCCTTGCCGGGGCCGCGCACGATGGAATGCTGAACCCGGTAGCCTTTGAACAGCCGGTACGTGCCGTCATCCATGACCATCGGGAGTTCAAGGATGATGGACCGGCGCGGACGCTTGATGATGTTCAGCAGGCCGGGATTAATCTTTAGCAGGCCGGCGGCGCGGTCGAACTGCTTCATCGCGTT
>JAGVEK010000392.1 GCA_020058315.1 Candidatus Zixiibacteriota bacterium | reverse complement strand
GGCCCGGGTGAGCGTGCCGGTCCGCGGAAAGCAGTGTTTTGAACCCTTATGCAGCAGGGGACTTAAATGAAGCTGAGCTTTCATGAGAAAAACGGTGTGATGGTCCTGGAACCGCGCGGCAAGATCATGGGCGGGCCGGACGCCACAGTACTTCACGACAAACTCCATGACCTGATTACTGAGAAGAAGCTCCAGGTGGTCATCGATCTGTCGGACGTTGACTGGATGAACTCGACCGGGCTGGGGATTCTCATTTCCGGCCTGACCACGCTGCGGAACAACCAGGGGGACTTGAAGCTGGCCAGCGTGACGGACAAGATCCAGAGCCTTCTGACAATTACCAAGCTGGTGACCGTTTTTGAGGCCTACGACTCAGTGGATGAGGCCGTTGCCAGTTTCGGTGCTGCGGCCCGCCACGGCGGGTAACCTTAGCGCCGCGGACCGCAGCCCTTTCATCCCTCATCCTCCAATGAGCGGTGCCTCCCGTGACTCAATCCAACTGGTGATCCCCAGCGAACCGGGGCGTATCGCCGAGGCTGACGATTTTCTGGAATCGGCTCTGCGCTCGCGCGGAGTGCCCGATGCGATTGTCTCCGACATGGCCATTGCCACCACGGAACTGGTCAACAATGCCATCGTTCATGGCAACAAGCGCGACGCGACCAAAACAGTCATCCTGACTCTTCAGATTACCGTGAATGAAGTTGTTATCCGGGTTGTCGACCAGGGAGACGGATTCGATCCCGGGCAGGTGCCTGATCCGCTGGCGCAGGAGAATCTGCTGAGGGAAGTTGGCCGGGGTATCTTTATTGCGCGTTCATTGATGGACGACGTCCGATACGAACGCGACCCCGGAGGTGGGATGGCGGTGACGGTGCGCAAGAGCCTGAACCCCGTGTGAGGTTTTGGCCGCTTCCCCGCCACCGGCGGGCATCCCGGGGGTGCAGTGGGTGAACTGGCTGATCGTCATAGCAGTCCTCTATCTCTTCTTGGGAGCGGTTCTCTGGCTCCTGGGAAGCGTCATTCTCCGAGAAAACCCGAAGAATCGCGTCAACCGGGTGACCGGTGTGATGCTGTTTCTGGCTGGCCTCGGCCCACTATTCGCGGCGATCGGAACCGCGCTGGTGCCGGCCACCGGTGTGTCCGGCCCGAGCCAGTCGCCCGCTTACTACGACTTGTTCTACCTGTGGGAACTGTTCTTCCCCCAACTTCTGCTGTTTTCGTTCGTGTTTCCAGTTGAGCACCGCTGGGTCGCCCGTTTTCCGCGTGCCAAGTTCCTCATCTTCGCGCCGCACATCTTCCATCTCATCCTTGTGACACTTCTGGTGCGCCCCAATCTTGGCGGGCTTGGGATCCCGACGGACTCCGCGCTGCTCCAAGTCCTGCTGGCGCCGGTCAACTTCACTCTGAATGTCTTTGGATTCCTGTTGTCCCTGGTGTTCGAGTTCCACCTCAAGTTTTTCTCACTGATCAACCTGCTCTACATCGTGGTTGCGGTCATCTCGCTCAAACAGGGATACAAGCACATCACCAACCAGCGGCTCCGCAGTCAAGGTCGCTTCATCCTTGGCGGGATTCTCTCCGCCGTCGGGCTGTACACAGTAGCCTTCATCGCGCCCGCCCTGGGGCTTTTCCCCCTTCCCGGTTCACTGCGGGTCGGCCTGGCAATCCTGGCGCTTCTGGCCGGCTCGGCCGGCGTCGCCTGGGCGATTGTGCGATATCAGTTTCTCGATGTCCGTCTGATTGTCAGGCAATCTCTTGTCTTCTCCACTTCATCCGCGTTGCTCGTCGGTGTGTACCTTCTCCTGATCACTCAGGCATCTGCCTTCATCAAGGATGTGCTGGAGATTCAAACGCCGCTGGTGGACGTGGCCTTCATCGTCCTCGTGCTCCTGTTCTTCCAGCCGGTCAAACACCGCGTCGACGAATTGATCCAGCGGTTGTTCCTGCGCGACAAGGCGGATCCGCGCGCCATCCTGGAGACGTTCTCACGGGAGATCGCCTCCCTGTTCGACATGGACGATCTCAAGAAGCGAATGGTCGGCATTCTGACAGAGCAGCTCTTCATCGAGCGCGCTTTCTATGCGACGCGCGACGACGAAAGCAAGGGGTACATCCTCGAATTGAGGGGTCTCTCGGTCGAACCGTTTCGGGCCGACGACCTTTTCTTCGTTGAGGCGGGCCGGCGCGGCCGGCCCGTGGCTTTCGAGGAATTCGTCCTCGATCGCCCGCTGACGCCCATGACGGAGGTCCTGTCTCGATGGGGATGCCGGCTCGTCGTGCCCATCATTGATCGCAGTGAACTCACGGCGGTTCTGCTGCTTGGAGAGAAAGTCTCGGGCTACCGATACGGGGTCGAGGATTTCCATCTGCTTGCGACACTGGCCAATCAACTGGCGGTCGCGCTGACCAATGCCGTGCTCTACCGTGAAGCGCTGGAAAAGCAGAAGATGGAAGAGGAACTCAATGTCGCCCGGCAGATCCAGTTGCAGCTCCTGCCCAGCGTACTCCCCATGGGCGACACCTACCGCGTCGCGGCGTTTGCCCATCCCTCCCGCCAGGTTGGAGGGGACTACTATGACTTCTTCGATCTGCCGAAAGGGCAGCTTGGCATTGTCATTGCGGACGTCTCCGGAAAGGGTGACCTCGTGATCGATCGAATTGAATTCCGGATGATTCACGAGGTGGATGATCTCGGGCCGGTACTCGAGGGCAACCGAGAACTTGCGAAATCTCAGGCCGCTCAGGATCGCACTCTCCATGGGCT
>JAGVEK010000479.1 GCA_020058315.1 Candidatus Zixiibacteriota bacterium | reverse complement strand
GAATAGCTCTGTGAGTGGCCGAGCTGGGGGATTTGTCCAGAATCAGTGTATTGGAAACGACCCGGAGGGAGATCCACTGACCTACCGCATAGAGAGCGGCCCTGGCCAGATCAATCCGACAACCGGGCTGTGGACTTGGTACTCGTGCACCCGGGATACAGGCACCTTTACCGTAACTGCCGAAATCTATGAAACTGCGGGGTGTGGTTCTGGGCCGTTTGCCAGTTTCACGGTCCATCTGGCGCCCAAGGATACGGCTGATCTGAACTGCGACGGTGTCGCGGACGTCTTCGATCTTCTCGCCCAGATCGAATACATCTTCAACGGTGTCGCACTGCCGCCCTGCCCGTAGAAAACGGTCAGCTACGGCCCCAGGAACGCGGCGGGGTCCACGGTGGTGCCGTTGTGCTGGATTTCGTAGTGCACATGCGGAGCCGTGGAGATTCCGGTATTGCCGGACAGCGCAATGATGTCGCCGCGCCGGACACGATCCCCAGTCTTCTTCAAGAGCTTGGAGTTGTGCCCATAAGAGGTCTTGAACCCGTTGCCGTGCTCGATGACAATCAGCCGGCCGAAGATCTTGTCTTCTCCCGCTGACTCGATCGTGCCGGATGCTGCGGCGTAAACCGGAAGGCCCTCGGGGGCGGCCAGATCGATTCCATAATGGCGCATCACCGGGTTCGCGGCATTCGGCGAGTAGATCTGAGACACTCGTCCCAAGACGGGCATACCGCGCGGCTGGTTGTTCGGATCCGCCTTGCAGTTTGTCACCAACGCTCCGTGGGGCGACAGCGAAGCGTCTGAGCCCGAGATCGCGGATGAACCAAGAGTGTCACGGCCGGAGAACTGTGCGACCGCCGGGCCCTGAGACAGCGGACCCGAGTTGAGTGTCGAATCCTCAAAGTTGGGAACATCCATTCCGATCAGCTTCGCGACCCGCCGGGTGAACTCACGATGCCGCTCCATTTCCGCTTCCAGTGCGGGGAGCTTGCCAATCGCCTGATGCAATTCGATGTTCTCGGCGCGCAGGGGAGTAATCTCGCTCGATCTCTGCCAAAAATACACGAGCCAGAATCCTCCAACCGTGAGCATGATCACCAGCAGCGCCGCCAGCGCCAGCGCCAGACGGGGGGCGTACCATGGGAAAGTCAGAGACCGAACCGCGTGGCCGTCCTGGCCCTCCCGCATGATCATGAGTGTAATACGAGGCTTTGCCATGTCACCGAACCGCCGGACTCCCCATTATAACCTCCAGGATCGGTCCCCGACACACGGTTTCACGGCCGATTCGGGCACCAATGAACCGTTGCCGCAGACCCTTGCCCGTGACTGGAGCGGGCGGGGTCCATATATTGCAGTCGGGTTCTCGGGAACCTACAGGGGGATGACGCTATGTTGATGCGGTCGGTTTCGGGTGTGCGGGGGGTTGTCGGGAAAGACTTTACACCGGAGATGGCAGTCCGCTACGCAGCGGCCTTCGGTACGATTCTCAGGGGCGGCCGTATGGTGGTCGCCAGAGACACCCGCCCCACCGGTCCACTGATCGCACAAGCCGCTATCAGCGGGCTTCTGGCCGTTGGTTGTGATGTCATCGACATTGGCATTGCCCCCACTCCCACGGTTCCCCTCGCCGTGACACATCTCGGCGCCGCAGGCGGAGTGGCGGTCACGGCATCGCATAACCCAATTGAATGGAATGCCCTCAAGTTTCTCGGGTCATCCGAGAGGCTCCTGTCCCCACGGGTGATCAACTCCATCTATACCGTGGCCGACGCGGGCGCCATTGACTACCGTCCTTGGGACAAGATCGGCCACGCGTCCGAGAACGATTCGATGATCGATTTGCACATCAAGAACATCCTGCGGCTCAAGGTGGTCGATTCACGCGGCATCGCACGGCGCAGACCCAGAGTCGTCTACGACGCCGGCGGCGGCGCCGGTGCGCTCTACGGTCCCGCCCTCCTGCACCGGTTGGGCTGCCGTATCCACAAGATCCACTGCACGGTCGGATCTCGATTCCCTCGTGGCCCGGAACCGGTGCCGGGCCATCTGAAAGATCTGGGCAGGGCGGTCAGGCACTTCAAGGCCGACATTGGCTTTGCCACCGATCCTGACAGCGACCGTCTGGCCATTGTCGACGAGCGGGGCCGCCCTCTCGGCGAGGAACGTACTCTGGCACTTGCGACACACTGGGTTCTTTCGCGAACTCCGGGACCGGTGGTAATCAACATGTCCACCTCGCGTGCGGTTTTGGACATCGCATCGTCGTTCGGTCAGAAGGGTTACACGTCCAAAGTTGGCGAGGCCAATGTCGCCGAAATGATGCGCACGAAACACGCCGTGATTGGTGGCGAGGGGAACGGCGGTGTCATTATGCCCGAGCTCCATTTCGGCCGCGATGCGCTTTTGGGCATGGCACTCGTCTTGTCGCTGCTTGCCAGTTCCAGCGAGTCGATTTCACAACTTTCCGCCTGTCTGCCCACTTACTACCCCGCCAAAACGAAGCTCCCCCGGCCAAACGATTTGACGCGTCGTTTGAAACGATTGGCCGCGTATTACATAGAAGAACGGATGGACGATCGTGATGGGATCAAGATCGATCTGGCGGACGGATCCATCCACGCCCGCCCATCCAACACCGAACCAATCGTACGCATTTCGTCCGAGGCAAGGACTCAGAAGCGCGCGAAAGAACTGCTGGCCGAAGCAACGAAGGTCATGGGACTGTGAAAATGCTTAGAGCCTCTAACAAGAAGACGGTGCGTGAAATCACGCACCCTACATGCGCCGCCATTGGTAGGGTGCGTGCTGGCACGCACCACTGCTCGATGACTCGGGAGCGGGGCATTGTCTTAGAAGCTCCTGACGGCACGGATTGTCCAGTATCCCGCTCTTTGAGGGGCCGTGCCCACCGTACCAGACAGTTGCATGTCAGCGGCCCGGAATCCGGCCAGGCCGTCTTCAACACTCCATAAGATAGAGGTCGAAGTCAATGTGCGGAATCATCGGATACGTCGGAGAAAAACAGGCGCTGCCCATCCTCATCGAGGGTCTGAAGCGCATGGAGTACCGTGGATACGACTCGGCGGGAATCGCGCTCTTCGGCCCGGACGGTCTCCAGTATGAAAAGTATGCCGGGAAAATCGCGCGCCTTGAAGAACATCTCGAGGGCAAGAACTACACCGGCACCTGGGGAATCGCCCACACACGCTGGGCCACGCACGGGGAACCCAACGACAACAACGCCCACCCACATCTTGATTGCACCGGTGAAATCGCTCTGGTCCACAACGGCATCATCGAGAACTATGCCACCCTGCGCGAATGGCTCCAAAGGCGCGGCCACAAGATCACGACCGATACCGACACTGAGATCCTCGTCCACCTCATCGAAGACTCATATGACGGTGATCTGGTCGAGGCGACACGTGTCGCGCTCTCGCAGGTTGAGGGAACTTACGGAATCGCGGTCGTCTCGAAGAACAACCCCGATTTGATCGTGGTTGCACGGCACGGCTCCCCCCTCGTGATCGGACGCGGGGTCGGCGAAAATTTTGTCGCCTCCGATGTGGCCGCCCTGCTGCGCCACACCAACCAGGTGATCTACCTTGATGACCTGGAAATGGCGGCCATTACCCGGGACAAAACCGACATCTCGAAGATTGACCGGACTGTGGTCACCCGTGATACAGAGGAAATCGAGTGGTCGCTCGAACAGATCGAACGCGGCGGTTACACGCATTTCATGCAAAAGGAAATCCACGAGCAACCAACAACCATCGTCAACGCCATGCGCGGCCGGCTCAATCATGATGAGGGGACGGCTCGTCTCAACGGGATCAAGCGGCACCTTGACGAACTGGGCCAGATCGACCGGATCATCCTCACCGCCT
>JAGVEK010000199.1 GCA_020058315.1 Candidatus Zixiibacteriota bacterium | reverse complement strand
TGGCGATCGTTCAGCATCGCCTGCAGGTCCCGTTGCCGAGACTGGCCCGCGCGCGAAGCGGTGGCCGTTGTCCTCGGGGTGGTCATCCTTGTCGCGCCGTCACCTGGTCGGCGCGAATCAGCCGTGCAGGACGACGCTGGGCCCGGAAGCCCGGGTGTTCACAAGTGAACAGACGGGCTCGGGCCCCGCGTCTATCATGGTTTGGGAGCACATCAGATCACTGTCCGCGACGCGGCGGTTCACGTCACCACATCGTGCTCACACAGAGGAGTCAATCATGTTGCGTCATGTCATCTTCGCGCTCTGCTTCGTGTTGGGCACCACCGCCCTGGAGGCCCAGAAGGACACCCAAAACAAGGAACAAGCCCGGCTGGAGAACTGCGGCGTCGTGATGCAGGAGATCCTCGACGTCAAGGATCACATCCCTCAGGAGCTGTTGGAGAAGGCCGAATGTGTCATCGTCATCCCGTCGATGACGACGGTGGCGGTCGGGTTCGGCGGTAGCTACGGCCGGGGTGCGATGGTCTGTCGAACCGGTAAGGGTTTCACCGGACCGTGGGGCGCGCCCGCGATGTACGCGCTCGAAGGCGGGAGCTTCGGGCTGCAGCTCGGCGCAGAATCCACCGACCTCGTGCTTCTGGTGATGAACAGCCGCGGCAGAGACGCGCTGCTCGACAGTAAGGTCAAGCTCGGGGCAAACGCCTCGGCCGCGGCCGGGCCCAAGGGACGTCACGTGTCCGCCACGACCGACGCGACGATGCGAGCCGAGATCCTCAGCTACTCGCGTTCGCGCGGTCTCTTCGCCGGTGTGTCAATCGAGGGCACGACGCTTCGTCCCGACGACGACGGCAGCCAGGAGATCTACGGACGCAAGATCACCGCCAGGACCATCGTCACCGGGAAGAGCATTGCCGTTCCGGCGGCAGGCCGTCATCTCGTGGATGTGCTCGAGAGACATGCTCCGCGAAACCTATCGCGCGAAACGGCGATTCGCTAGGCATCCTTCGCCGAGAGAGTCACAAGTGTACCGCGGCTTCGAGCCCCGAACTAGTCCTCAGCGACTACGCTGAGGAGGCCACTGTGGACCGTCAACCCGGCTTCATTTGTGTAATCGATAAAGCCAAGCTTCCTGAACCTATTCAGGAAGAAATTGACCCGCGACCGGGTTGTGCCGACCATTTGTGCCAAGTTTTCCTGATTGATCCCGGACACTACCGTTTCGGTCCTGCTCTCCTTGCGAAAATGGGACAGTAGCAGGAGAAGCCGAGCCAGGCGCTTCTCGCTGGAGTTGAAAAGCTGGTCGACCAGATCCGCTTCGTATCGGATGTTGCGGGAAAGCAGATGGGTGATGAACATTTCCGCGAGCCCCCGGTCTTCGTGGAGCAGTCGTGCCATCGTCGGCTTCCCGACCCTGGCAAGAGTACAAGCGCCCACTGAAATGGCCGTTGCCATGCGCAACGGCTGACCGGCCAGGCATCCTTCACCGAAGAACTCGCCGGAGTCCAGTGTGGCGACAATCGCTTCCTTGCCTTCGGTCGATATAACCGAGAGCTTCACCTTGCCTCGTAAAAGAAAGAACACGGAATCCGCAGGCTGTCCTTGTATGAAGATGTTTCGCTTCGCTTGGTACTCTAAAACGGTTTTCCCCCTGGAGATTCCAGTCAAGAGGGTTTCCCAATCGCCAGGCGGACTCGTGCTAGGAGCCATAACAACGCTATTTCCCATAACCAATTAATTCTGATTGCTGAACGTAAACCGAAGCATAAAAGGCAATTATTACTCCCGCGTTCTCAGGTCCAGTCCGAAAAGCACTTTCTCCAGGTTCGACATGTCCCCAACGAGCCTTCGCAGCGGGGCCGGGAGCCGTTTAATGAGCGTGGGCACGGCCACAATCTGCTCGTCTCTGGCCAGCTTCGCCTGCTGGTGAATGTCAATGACTTCCAGGTCATACCGACCCTTCAAGTGCTGCTCACAAACCCGCTTGATATTCTCTACAGCCCGCGCCGATTTCAACGTGGTTCCGCTTACGTACAAACGCAAGACGTACTTGGCCTGGCGAGCACGGGAACCGGGCAGCTCCATTTCCCTGGCCAACCCGGGTTTCCGCTTTCCTGCAGGGTTGGTCTTTTTCAGGGGTTTTTTCATGTGGACTTTTCTCAGCTGGGGAAGTCTACCTGTTGCAGGGCCAGGCCCACCAACACCCGGTCGGTGTTGGACAGGTCTCCAATGATCCTTCGGACAGGTTGCGGAAGCTTTACTACAAGGGTCGGAATTGCGACGATCTGGTCGCCGCGTGCCATGTGCGGATTCTCCAACAGGTCTATCACTTCTATCTGATAGTGGCCCTTCAAGTGCTCTTCACACAGCTTCTTGAGGTTGGCAAAGGCGCGAATCGACTTGGGAGTCTGGCCCGCCACGTAGAGCCGGAGCTTCCACACCTTCGGTTTCCGGGGCTTCGGTTTGCGAGGCTGCGCCCGAGTTCTTGTCGTGGTGGTCGGCATTCAGCGTTTGCGCGCGGCTGTCGCGCGCGCCTCCTTCTTGTAGGAGGAGGAGTCCGCCTGCCGGCTCAGCACCATCTGGCCGCGGTCCTGCACCACTTCCGCGCCGAGTAATTCCGATTCGGAGATGGTCTGTTGAATGATTTCTTCCTCCGCTTCAAACTCCGCCCGGAGCATGATCATGCGGGCCTCGAAGATCCGGCGCTTGCGCTCCAGTTCGCGCCGGCGGGTCTCCAGTTCTTGCAGGCGGAACGTGACCACTGCTTTCTCGCGCATTTCCTGCGACACCCGGGCGGAACCGGTCAGTACGCCCTCGGCTCCGAGGTACACGTCCAGCAAGCGTAGACCGTCGTCGGTGAGGACGAATTCACGAATCTGGTTGGAATGCTCCATGCCTCGCGATTTCAGCACGTAGAGCGCGCGGTTCCGCTCTCCCCCGACCTCGATGTTTTTCAGCAGGAGCCAGGTGTCCATCAGGGAGGAGACGTCCGCCTCGCTGGCTTCCAGGGATCCCGCCGCAGTCAAACTGGTGAAAATCGCGGTGACCCCCTCGGTCTTCAGAAAATCGACCAGCCGCGTGAGCATGGACCGCACTTCGTTCTGGGTGCTGACCATGAGCAGATTGGTAACCGGGTCCACCACCACGACGCTGGGTTGGAAGCTGGAGATGCGTTTGTGGGTCAGTAACAGGACCTGTTCGATCCCCCCGTAGGTGGGACGCGCCGCATGGAATTGCAGAAGCCCTTTGCGGACCCATGGCTCGAGGTCGATGCCGATCGATCGCATGTTGCGGACGATCTGCTGGGGTGATTCTTCGAACGCGAAAAACAAGGCGCGCTCACCGCGGCGGCAGGCCGCATCCACGAAATGTGCCGCAATGCTGGTTTTACCGGTTCCCGCGGTGCCGGATGCCAGAATGCTGCTCCCCCGATAAAAGCCCTTCCCGCCCAGCATGACATCCAACCGGGCAATGCCGATCGAGACTCGTTCGGCAGACGCCTTGTGGTCCAAGCCCAGTGAGGAGATCGGCAGGACGGAAATGCCGTGTTCATCGATGAGGAACGGGTACTCGTTCGTGCCGTGGGTCGATCCCCGGTACTTGATGATGCGCATGCGTCGGGTCGAGATCTCCTCCCGGATACGATGGTCCACCAGGATCACGCAGTCTGAGACGAACTCCTCTATGCCGTGCCGGGTCAGCTTGTCTGGCTGGTCCCGCTCGGCGGTAATGACCGTGGTCAATTCCTTCTGCTTGAGCCAGCCGAACAGGCGGCGGATTTCGGCGCGCAGGATACCTGGGTTTGGCAACTCGCCGAAGAGCGCTTCAACGGTGTCCAGGACGATTCGCCGCGCCCCGACCCTCTGGACAGCGTCGGCAATTCGAATGAAGAGGCCGTCGAGGTCGTACTCCCCGGTTTCCGCAATCTCGCTTCGCGAGATGTACACGTGGTCCAGAAACAGCTTCTTGTCCGCCACCAGCCGGTCCAGGTCGAAACCCAGCGACGCGACATTCTTGGTCAGGTCTGGGATCGTTTCCTCGAACGACATGAACACGCCGGGTTCGCTGTATTGTGTGGCGCCCCGAACCAGGAACTCCAGTCCGAACAGTGTCTTTCCGGAACCGGCGTCTCCACTGATCAGAGTGGGACGGCCGCGTGGCAACCCTCCCCCCGTGATTTCGTCCAAACCCTGGATTCCGGTGGGTGCTTTCGGCAGCGCCTTGAGAGCTGGCCGGCTGGCTTTCTTCTTTGTTGTCATGTGCTTCGTCCTTACCCGGGCGATCTACGGCGCGTTGGCGTCATGGCCCAGCTTCGTGGGTCGGCCTTACCATAGGGGCCACTCGGTCCGTTCACCATAGCACTACCTTGTCAGATCCGAGGATGCATACTCACCGATTCCATACTTCAGGGCGGCCGCAGCCGGGTTCGCTCCAGGGCGGGACACTTCCGGTGATCTACGAAGCCGCCTTCCGTCTGCAGCCGCCATGACTGAAGCCCCGTCCTTATGGATTTGGCGGAGAGAGCGGGATTCGAACCCTCGGTAGAGTTTCCCCTACACACGCTTTCCAAGCGTGCTCCTTCAGCCACTCGGACATCTCTCCGCGCGGGTGGCCGC
>JAGVEK010000150.1 GCA_020058315.1 Candidatus Zixiibacteriota bacterium | reverse complement strand
GCCCGGAAACGCCGCTTCAGTTCATCATCGCTGACGCTGCCCTTCTGAATGCGCACAAGCGGAATGCGAATGACAAACGGCATGAAGTGCCGCTCCTGCAGCTTCACTATCGCCGTCCCGACTGGAAGCTGGCCTAGGTAATCCTTCTGTTCGTTGGTGAGCAGCAGCGCTGCTGCCGCGGTGTTTATATCCGCGCGGTGGGGCAGGTTCAGGAATACCTTTGTGGCAGTGTTAGCCAACGCCGTGGGAGCGATCTGACTCGGAGTTTGGTCTATGAGCACAATGGCCTGGCCAAGTTCGCGGATCTCGCGCAGCGT
Organism: Candidatus Zixiibacteriota bacterium; assembly: GCA_020058315.1. GTDB lineage: Bacteria > Zixibacteria > MSB-5A5 > WJJR01 > WJJR01 > JACRMA01. The sequence continues at coordinate 5,074 of JAGVEK010000150.1, read as the reverse complement.
GATCTCCATGATGGATTCCGCGCTGCCAGGGTTTTCCTTGAGCATGTGATGGGCTTCTTCGATCACAATGACATGTTTCAGCGTTTCGCGTCCACCCTCCTGCATCCTGTAATGGTGAATCCACAACAGCAGCGCTTCAGACAGGAACGTCTTGTCCGTCTGTGTCAGCGCGTCGAGTTCAAGCACGACGTTCTGCCGGAGAAGTTCCTGAATGGGCGTCTGCTGAGGCTTGTTGACGACGCGTCCGATCTCTCCGTAACAGAGGCTTTCCACGGTACGCAAGGTTGAGATCATCCACTGCGACTCACGCGAGTTGCCTGGCCTGTAATCCTGCAGCCAGGACAAGACATCCCTGAAACTCGGCCAGGCTTTCGGATTGCCGGCGTAGACTCCGGTTTCGCGGTAGACGGCGTCGATCGCTTTCATCAGCAAATATTTGACGCCCTCCCCGCAGTAGAACGAACTCGCCGTGACGTCGATCAGGAGTTTCAGCCAGATGCTCGGCGATGTTCCGGGCGGCGGGATCAATGGCTGGAATGAGAACGGTACGATGTCTCGGCCCACGGTGAACACGCGAAGGTCATCGGTGTTGGCCAGCAGGTCGCGGTAATTGCGTTTCCAGTCGAGGATCAAGAACGGGATACGCTTGTCCTTGAGTTGGCTGAGCAGCGCCAGACAGAAGTTGGTTTTCCCGGTCCCCGTGCGGCCGAACACACCGACATGGGCCATGAGCGCCCGCTCATCCAAGCCGGCCGCATACAGTTCGCGGTCGTGATAGAGCACGGTCCCTATCCGGAAGGGGCCGCTGACCATTTTTGCCTCAGGGGGTGGCAGCAGTATCGGCGCTTTGCCCACTTGCTTATCCAACCGCTGCATCGCGGTGACCTGCAGCCAGGCTTCAATTGCGCGCCGCGAGTCTGGCGAGCCCATCGTGTGCGCGGTCTTAAGTGCGTCGGCTTTCGCTCCGAGGATGGGTTTCATCTCGGCCAGCAGTTGATCGAAGTCGGTTGCCATGTTCAGGGGAGACGGGCACTGGATTGATAGGTCGGTGTCTGGGGCGGGGTTTCGGATTGCTTGGCGGCTTCAGGTCGAGGAGCGAGGTACTGGGCCAGAACCGGGAAGTCATACTCGTTGAATTGGTTCACGGATTCCGTCTGCGGTCCGTTTGGCTCGCCAAGCAAACTGGTGAAGGCATTTTGGCGGCGGCGCAGCGCGCGGTATTCCAGCAGGGCGTCAATAAGGTCGGTTTTGATTTTCAGCAAGTCGCCAGCGGTTGACTCGTATAGTCTGCGGCGCTCCTTTTCGACATTACGCAGTTCCTGATTCAGCTGCAATTTTTCTTTTTCGCCTACATCGTTGAACCATCCGTAGGCTCGGACGACTTCACCCAGGCGCGTGCCGATCTCACATTCCTGCTGGAGCAGCGATTCGACTCCGCGGTTGCGCACGGCCACACGCGCCTGGTACTCGCCGTAGAGAAACCGTACCTTGTCGGCCACGTCGGCCGCCGATCTTTCCTGGAACGCCTCGAACGGCACGTTGCCGTCGAGCGCGCTCTCGATGTTCTCGTAGTTGTTGGTTGTCATTGTTATCACCAACGGGTGGTAAGTATTGGTGATTAATAAATCTTTCGGTCAGGCGGCTTGTGCATCGCCTCAATGCCGAGTCGAACACACGCTAACCGATCAACGGGCACGAAGCGTCGGTCGCCGCCCACGAATCGCTAAGGGGCGAGGCAATCGCTACGGGCGCCCCCGCGCCGGCCACGTTCAGAACCCAACGCTCGACGGCCTCGGCAACCGCATCATGATTATGATCGTTATCCGTAATGGCGCAGGCTGCGCGGCGCACACCTGCCGTGGCATTGGCGACGCCCACGCCCCAACCGGCACAGTCGATCATCGGAACATCATTGTCTCCGTCGCCCACGGCGAGAACCGACGACAGCTCGATGCCGAGGGCGGCGCATAGACCCTGGAGTCCCACGGCCTTGTTCACGCGGTCGCTGACACACTCCAGTTGGGCAAGACCACCTGCCTTGGCGCCCGCCGATCCCCAGATATTCATCTCACACCCCACGGCCAGCCTGAGTTCCGACTCGAACTTCGGACACGCGGCCTTCTCCATGATGAAACCTATCTTCAAAGGCGCCGTGGCGATCGTCTCGCACGGTTCGGTGACGAACGGCAGGGCGGTGCCCATTTTCCGTTGATAGAATTCGGTGAAGCGCCGCAGGTCAGGGCTGAAAGGAGTATGGATGGCGTTGCTTTCAAAGCAGTTCACATGAACACCGTGCTCGCGCGCAAGAGCGACGGCGCGGAGAGCCACCGGCATCGGTAGTGGCAGCTCGAAGAGAGGTCGTCTGCCTTCGGCGCGCAGTCCGGCAGCGGCGGCGCCGTGGCAACTGATGAGATGGGTGTCCAAACCAAGCTGGTCGGTCGTGGGCTCCATCGCGGCGTTCATGCGGCCCGAGACCAGTGCGATCCTGACACCGCAACCCTGAGCGGCGCGCAAGGCGTTCACCGTCCGCGCGCCGATCGTGTTGTCGGAACGAAGAAGCGTCCCATCGAGGTCAAGCGCGATGAGTTGGATCTGACCTGGTTTGGGCGGCGTTCTGGGCGTTCTGGCACAGTCGGTAGACATGTTGCCTCCTTGGGAGAAGAGTCGTGGCACTTGAGCCACAGGGTTGTGCCATCCATCACAGGGATAACGGCGTTTCGTTGTCGAGCACCCACCCGCGTTCGAGACGTGATTTATTCACACGATCGTTGGATCCTGGCACACCGCACTTCGCCATGTCGGTAACCAAGGCGTTGGCCAGAGTAGACGATTCGGTTGTTGCGCCCATGTGCTGGAATTCCTGTAGCGTGAGGCTTGGCCGCGTGGCGAGAATTAACGCCGCCAGCAGGACGCTGTAGTTGACGGCGCAAATGTCGAGCTCTTGTCTCCTCCAGTCGCCGCGGGCGGTTGCCTCTTGGGCAAAGGCACAAAACAAACCCCAGACATGCGGCTCGGTTTGGAGGAAGGCACTATGCACCCAGAGGCACCCGCGCGGACTGAGGATCAGGTGAATCAACTCCATGATCCGTTCCAGCTTGATTTCAGGCGGTTTTTCCGTGGCGCGCAAGAACGCGGCGATCGTCACAGCGCTAATGTTGCCCAGCTTTCTGAAAGCAGCAGGCGTTACGGACTCCGCGGCGCACGAAATATGTGCGCACAGGGTCGGCATGCGTTTGAATGCCGCCGAAAGTTCGTTCGCTGGCGGGTTGGCCACCAGTTTCCTCAAGGAGTCCTCGGTGATCAGAACCATCTGCGCATCCTTTCAGAAGAACCGTGCGAGATGCCATGCAAGAGACAAACCATAGCGAATTTTAAGTCGCGGATTCCCGCTAACTCATGTCAGGACGATAGTTGTGCCTATGTAAAGGTTGCGGCCTGTGCCTGCGGCGCGGCCATACGTCAAGAGGCTTGACAGGCCGCTGATAACTTGGATGACACTGCGGACGACATGCAGTGGACTTCGCGGCGAGTTCTCACTTTTCCACCTTTTTTGGATAGAGGTCTTCCGCGGCGGTTTCCTGGTGCCCAAGGCGACAAGGCCCGCGCCGGCAACGCCGCCAAACGCGTTTAGAAGGCCCAGGAACGACGATCGGCACGCGGGCGACGAATGGGATGCCCCTCCCGAGGGCAAAAGCAGAGTCATTCTGAGAGCCGCAATGGCGTTTCTGGGGTATTCCCGACAAAAATAGGACCCCTGTTTGACGCTGAAACAGGCCAATCAGCTATCTTCGCTGACAGTGTCGGCGTAAGGCGAGACTTTCCGGTCTTTACCCGACAAATCGGGTCGCGGCAGTCGCCGCCTGGAACCCGGCCCCCACACCAAAAAACAGCCACCAACGGCCCTTTCTGGCATTATCACGGAACAATTCGACAATCCCTTCCCCAGCAGACTTCTGGTGCTGAAATCGTGGGCTGTGAAGTTCCTGCATCAACTATCCCTTCGACCCGCTAATGCGGTTCCAGTGGAAGTCGTGGGTCTCCGTCCTGTGCTTTGGCTTGCATCGGGTTTCACGTTTGAATCCACCGGCCCGCCCTTCGGCCGGTGGGTTCACGGTTCTCGATCAAGCCGGCGACCTTTCGCCAACCCACCCGGTTGAATACGGATGGATTTGAACCACCACGCACGCATGGGACGAGGACTCCGTGACGTGTTGGGATCTGGCGCTCACAAACCAATCAGTCCGGTGGGATGATGGCCTCCGCGCCGCACGATTACAGCCTGGTTGATTGGCGAAAACCATCGAGGTCCACATGTGGATGGATTCGAGGAGCCCTTGAACGAGCCGCTGCCAGCGCCACGCTCTCGAATCCACCACTGATATTTTCAATCCATCAGCGGTTTCTCGACGAAGCCTTGGAAACAACGAGGGACTATGGTGGGTCCAGTCCAACGGTTGATTGCTTCCGGAATGCGAATACATCAACCAACCAGACCGAAAGGCTTAAATAGAAGCGTTCATTTCCCGCGGATATGCCTCCTGATCCTGGCTCTCGGATCGGCGGGAAAAGGTTCGCCAAACACAACGCACGACACTTCCCCCGATTCGAGCCGGGTCTTTCCCGGCTAGGCACTATGTGGAGGCATGATTTTGAAGCGAAAAAAGTGAGCAAGGTGAGAGCATCCAAACATGGTTCGAAGTCTTGGGCTTCCAGAACAACCCGTGCGGTATCCTTCCCGACGGCTTTATAACCGGGTTAAGCCAGCAGGAACGCGAACTGCTGACGTACTTAAAAGGCGGACACGCCTGTCTTCTTCACGGCGAAGTGGGAACAGGCAAGACCAGCCTATTGCAGCGCCTTGAAAGCCAGCTGCGAGACGATGGCTTCGAGGTCATCTATGTTGACGCCAAGACGCTGTCCGGCCTGACCGAGATCGACTTCCTGTCGCAGTTTTACCCACAAGGCCACCGCCGTCTGCGTTGGGAGCGTCGCGCGCGTTCAGGCTCCGCGCTGGCCAGGCTGCTGTTGAAAGTGGCGCCTTACAAGCCGGTCATACTGCTTCTCGATGAGTTCG
>JAGVEK010000507.1 GCA_020058315.1 Candidatus Zixiibacteriota bacterium | reverse complement strand
GAAATCCCTGTCCCGGAGAATCTGGGTGAGACGCTACGGCAGTTGGTTGGGTCGCCCAACCTGTGCGATAAAACATGGGTTTACCGGCAGTACGACACCAGTGTCCGAACCAGCACTTCCATTGGACCTGGGATGGACGCCGGTGTGGTGCGAATCCGGAAGACTGATACTGCCCTGGCGGCTACGACCGATGGAAACGGCCGCTATTGCTACCTCAATCCCCGTCGTGGTGCGCAAATCGCGGTGGCCGAGGCCGCTCGCAATCTTGTGTGCGTGGGGGCTCGCCCGCTGGCGGTCACGAACTGCCTGAATTTCGGCAACCCATACAAGCCGGAAATGTACTACCATTTCGCGGAGTGTGTCCGTGGTATGGGCGAGGCATGCCGTTTCTTCGAGACACCGGTAACCGGCGGCAACGTGAGTTTTTATAACGAAGATGCGGAGCGGGCTGTCTACCCGACGCCGACGATCGGAATGATCGGCAAGATCGAGAGTCTCGATCTGATCACGACGGCAGATTTCAAGTCTCCGGGTGATTGTGTTGCACTCATCGGTGAATGCAAGAACGAGATCGGCGCCAGCGAGTACCTGCGCACAATCCACCGCAAAGTGACCGGGGAGATACCCAGTCTGGACATGGTCGTCGAGCGGAAGGCCCAGCAATTCGTGATTCAGGCCATCCGATCTGGCTGGATTCGCTCGGCTCATGATTGCTCGGATGGTGGCTTGGCGGTCGCGCTTTTTGAGTCTTGCCTGTCGACCGGTGACGTGCTGCTCGGCGTGGATATAGACCTGTCCGGGTTCAGTCTGCGGGCAGACGCGCTTTTGTTCGGAGAAAGCCAGTCGCGAATTCTGGTTTCATTTGACGAATGTCATCGCGAGGCCCTGACGAAGTTGGCCGCCTCCGCAGGAGTTCCTTGGACGACCTTGGGACATGTTGCCGATCACGGAATGCTCAATCTCCGGCCTTTCATCGCTGAGTCGCTGACCGGGCTGCGGGAAGTCTATCGGAATTGTCTGCCGTCTGTGATGGATCGTCAGCCGGCCGTGGCGGCAGTTGCGTAACGGGTAGGATCATTGCGGAGAAGTTACCGATGCCAACCCCATCCACTCGTCAATCAGCAGAACCCAAGGTCTCGTCGAATCATACTCTGGTGCGGGCCGCGCGCGGCAGCGAGCGCACGTGCAAGGGATGGATCCAAGAGGCCGCCCTCCGGATGCTCTGCAACAATCTTGATCCTGAGGTAGCGGAGATCCCGCAGGAATTGATCGTCTACGGCGGCTCCGGCAAAGCGGCGCGCAATTGGGACTGCTTCCATCGCATCGTGGCGAGTCTGAAGCAACTGGAAAACGACGAGACGCTGCTCGTGCAATCCGGGAAACCGGTGGGGATCTTCAAGACACAACCTTCGGCGCCGCGCGTGCTCATCGCCAATTCGAACCTTGTGGGGCAGTGGGCCAATTGGGAAGAATTCCGCCGGCTCGATGCCCTTGGCCTGATGATGTATGGTCAAATGACAGCGGGTTCGTGGATCTACATTGGGACACAGGGGATCCTTCAAGGGACATACGAAACCCTCGCAGCAGTGGCGGCACAGCATTTTGGCGGCGCTCTCGCGGGCCGCTGGGTCCTGTCTGGCGGGATGGGTGGCATGGGTGGAGCACAGCCCCTGGCGGTGACATTGAACGGGGGTGTGGCTCTGGTCGTTGACGTGGATCCGGCACGCATCGACAGGCGGTTGCGGACAGGATACTGCGACCGCAAGACGACGTCCCTTGATGAGGCGATGGCGTGGGTACACGAGGCGACACATGCCAAGAAGCCGTTGTCCATCGGACTCGTGGGAAACTGTGCGGATGTTCTGCCAGCGCTCGTCTCTCGCGGTGACATCCCAGACATCGTCACCGATCAGACGTCTGCGCACGATGAATTGAATGGTTACGTACCCGGTGGGATGTCGTTCGAAGACGCGATTCGGCTGCGAAGCGAGAATTCTGCAGACTACATCAAGCAGTCGTTTGTCTCGATGGCCCGCCATTGCGAGGCGATTGTTGCAATGCAGAAGGCGGGTGCGATTGCATTTGACTATGGCAACAATCTGCGCGGGCAGGCGCGCAAGGCTGGCTACGCCGACGCGTTTTCGTACCCCGGATTTGTGCCGGCCTACATTCGTCCGCTGTTCTGCCATGGCAAGGGACCATTCCGCTGGGCGGCGCTCTCTGGCGACCCAAATGATATCGCTGTCACCGACCGTGTGGTGCTGGAAGAATTCGCTGACAACGAGCCGCTCTGCCGCTGGATTCGCCTTGCCTCCGAGAAAGTAAAGTTTCAGGGACTACCGGCACGTATCTGCTGGCTTGGATATGGTGAGCGCGACAAGTTTGGGCTCATCATCAATCGCCTTGTCAGGGAAGGAAAGATCAAGGCACCGATCGTGATTGGCCGCGACCATCTCGACTGCGGATCGGTCGCCTCTCCCAATCGGGAGACAGAAGGCATGAAGGATACGTCGGATGCTGTCGCCGATTGGCCGCTGCTCAATGGTCTCCTCAACGCCGTGTCTGGTGCTGGGTGGGTGTCGATTCACCATGGCGGCGGTGTCGGAATGGGGTTGTCGATTCACGCCGGGATGGTCGTGGTCGCGGATGGCTCCGAGGACGCAGACGGGAGACTGAGCCGTGTGCTTGTCAACGATCCGGGAACCGGCGTCATGCGTCACGCCGATGCAGGTTACGATGACGCAGTATCATTTGCCGGCGAGCGGGGAATTCGGCTTCCCGGTCTGGAGTGATCATGCTGGACATGATTTCGTACGGATCGAAACCTCCATGTTTCTCGTATGATCTTGCTGGCCCTCCAAATGGCCGCGGTCGGGCAGGTTGACTATGGACAAGAAGCCACGTAATCCCAGAGGATCCCAACAACGGACACAGCGCGGTGTCAATCCCTTCGGAGAAGGGAATGCGCGTGCCGTGGCATATGACATTGCGACCAAAGCATTTCGAGGGGAGGAGCGGTTCGAGCACATTTGGAAGAATCACCCCGGACTGGTCCAGCTCCCTCCCCGCGACCGTGCACTGGCTGTGCACATAGCGTCCGGTGTTCTTCGTCAATACCGTCGGCTGGATGCGCATGCTCGCCATCTGACCTCCGGGAAATCCAGCGGCCTCAACGACACGGTTCAGTGGATCATGAGGCTCGGACTGTTCCAGGTTCTGGACTGTGATCGTATTCCTGCCCATGCGGCGGTCTCGACCGCCGTTGACGCAACCAAGAAGGTCTCCCATCAGGGGATCGCTGGTCTGATGAACGCCGTGCTCAGGCGTGCTGCCCGCGAGAAGGAGACACCGCCGTCGCCCGAGCAGAAGCCCGCCGAGTCGCTCACTTGGGGGGAGCGCTTTTCCATGCCGGACTGGATGGCCGATGTGTTCTTGGAGCGTTATGGCCGCGATGCCGGGGAACGGATTGCAGGCTGGGCGAACGCTCCACCGCATTATTATATCCGTTTGTCGCACGCGGGAGCCGGTTTGGAGCGCGTGAATGACCTGCTCAAGGAGATGCATCTGTCTCCCGGTCGGCCCCATCGCGAACTTCCCGAGTACGTCGGTGTGGACACTGCCGCCCTCGTCTCTGATTCCCCGCTGTTCAAGGAGCCACTGGGATGGGTGCAAAACCCGGCGGCCGGCTTCGTCGTGGCGATGCTGGGGCTTCACGACGGCGACTCGGTCATTGATTTCTTTGCCGCCCCCGGAGGAAAGACTCTGGCCATTTCGGAAATTGTCGGGTCTTCCGGACAGGTACTGGCTGTTGACAAGAACGCGGAGAGGCTGCGGCGTCTGATTGAGAACAAGATGCGATTTTCTGCCGAGAACATCCTGCCAATCGAGGCCGACGTCGCCAGTCTTGGGGACCGAATGGCCACACATGTTCTCGCCGACGTGCCATGCTCGGCACTGGGCACGCTGCCGAAAAACCCGGAGGTTCGCTGGACCAAGTCCATCGAGGATATCACCCGTCTGGCGCGCTCCCAGCGGATCTGGCTGAATGTTGCGGCCGCACACGTGGCGGATGGGGGTGTCTTGGTGTATTCCACCTGTACTGTCCCCCGGCAGGAGAACGAAGACGTTGTGCGGTCATTCCTTGAAGCAAACTCCGCGTTTGAATTGGAGTCCGCTGCCGACCGGGTCCCATCCCGTTATGTCACCGCAGAGGGTTTTCTCGCGACCAATCCGCCGCGTGATGGCTTGGACGGGGTATTCGCGGCCCGTTTCCGGCGACGGTCTTCAGCATGAATGATCCTGCTCCGAACGGGTTACGGCGCAGAACGTGGCTGCGCCGGCTGATCCTGTGGTGCGCGATCCCGATCTTCGGGATCACCGGCACGATTTTGCTAGTTGATCGGATCATCATGCCATGGTGGACCCGCCATGGAGAAGAATATGCGGCGCCGACGCTGATCGGTCGTTCCCAGACGGCAGCGCAGGCCCTTCTGACTCCGTACGAATCAATCACGCAGGTCGCCGAGCGGCGATTCTCTGCGGACCATCCAGACGGGACCATCCTCGAACAGCGACCATTGCCGGGTGCTCCGATCAAGCGCGGCCGGAATTTCAACATCGTGATCTCACGCGGGTCCGAACTGATTGATGTTCCCCGTGTCCGTGGCGGGAGTCTTCGCCAGGCGGAGTTGATGCTGGAGCAGGTCGGCCTGGCCGTCGGCGGTCGTGCCTACACGTATGAAGACTCACTCCCCGAGGGGGCCGTCATTGGGACGATTCCGAGCGTGGGCAGCAGCCTCACCAAGGGGGGGGCGGTGAACCTCCTCATCAATCACTCACCCGATGCATCCAAAACGTTTTGCCCCAATCTTGTCGGGCTGAACATCGAAGAGGCGCGCGACACGCTGCGTGATCGCGGGCTGCTGGTCGGGTCGATCGACCGGCGGTTCGACGCAACTCTCCTCCCAGGCACAATCGTCGGACAGTCATTCTCTCCTGGAGAGGAGCTTCCGCCAGGTAGCGAAATCGACTTCGTCATCTCGCGGGATCGCTGAGCGATTAAGTCGGTCGCAAGCGCGTGAATCACAACAACGTAATTGCTGTGGTCCTGGGGGGGCGCCGGAG
>JAGVEK010000023.1 GCA_020058315.1 Candidatus Zixiibacteriota bacterium | reverse complement strand
TGTTCGAAGCAGGTTCCTGGAATGACTGTGTTTCCATAACGTCCTCTTGTTTGCCCAGCCGGGTTATGGCGTGCGCGGTTTCAGGTCCGTCCCCACCGCACGTTCCAACCGGCTCTGTTGCATGCCGATGTTGCCTTCGGCCATGACGGCCATTACGCGGACGTTCAGCAGAAACCGTTCGCTCTCCAACAGGTCGAGGAAATCGACTTTGCCGGTGCGGTAACCGGCTTCGCTGGCCTGGAAACGCGCCTCAGCCTGCGGGACAAGCGCGGTCTTGTACAACTCCAGTGTGCGGCGGGCGGTGACAAGCTTGAAGTGGGCGTCCTGCACATCGAAATCAGTCTGTCGCTGAGCCGCCTCCAGGCCTGCCTGGCTGGACTCGATCATCTTCTCCGATTCGCGCACGGCCGCACCGTACTTGGTCCGCCAGATCGGCAGATCGAATCCAACGGTGAACATCATCATGTTGTCGCCCATCCGGAAACTGCGGTATTCGAGGCCGAGCCGGTAATCGGGGAAGAACTCCTTCTTCATCAGATTGCGTTCGGCCTGATTGCGCTGGATGTCGGACTGGGCCTTCTTGATTTCGGGGCGCATTTTTTCGGCGAGGCTGAAGAGTTCTTCGGTCTTGACGTTGAATTCGTCCGCCTCGGCGGACGGCTCGGTTGCGGCGAAGCCCAGCGGCGAATCGGCGCGGCGATTGAGAAGCTGATTCAGTTTGGCTTTCGTTACCGCTTCCACCTGCTCCAGTTCGTACACCTGCTGCTGGAGCATCGAGATCTCCGTCTGCGCCTTCAGGACATCCTGCTGTGCCACTTCGCCGACCGTGTATTTTGCCTCGGCAATCTTCTGCATCTGTTCGAGCACACCCCGCTCGGTCCGCGTGATAGTCAGCGATCGTTGCACGGAATAGAGGTCGAAGTAACTCTCCTTCACCATCATGATGACCTCGCGCACCATGGCGTCGAACTCCCGCTGCATCGACTCCGCCTCTTTCGAGGCCACCTCGCTACGCAGGCCACGCTTGCCAAACCACGGAAACTCCTGTGTCAGCATGAATCGTTTTTCATTCGTATTCGGCCAATTGCCTCCGTTGACCATATCCATGCCGCCATACTGGAACATCGGGTTTGGCAGCTTCCGTTCCTGGGTGGGCCGCTCCTGCATGCTTTCATACCGGGCGCGCATCGAGCGCAACTGGGCATTCGCGTGCAGTGCCGTGTCCACCAGTTCGTTCAACGTGAGTAGCGCCAGAGAGTCTGTGCCTGGACTCTCGCCACCGCTTGCGACTGAGGCGCCCCGGTCGTTGTGCTGAGGCACTCCCCCGGTCACGCGATCCAGCCGGAGACTGTCGGTGTCTGGTGCTGCTTGGGCAGCCGAAAAACACGCTATCGAAAGTGCAGCAGCGAGAACCAGAGAGCGGAGATGCCGACGACTTGGGATGTGCGTCGACTTGGGTTCGGTTCTATCATCGGCGGTGTTCATTGCACTCTCGATCCCAAACATAGTCTCTCTTCTTCACGGTTCTTCGAGGCCACCATGCGGGTCACGATCAAGCAATTGGTGTGCCATTCTGGTCGCGAGCTGTTATTGTGATATAACACAACGAGTTACATCGCACGAGCCGCCAGCTTGCGCCCGACTCGGCTGTGCTTCAAACGAAGCATCAAGTGTCGATTTCTGGATTATCATGGCTCAAAGCACCGTTGCTTGGCGCGTAACTGATTGAATACAAGCATACTACAATAGATCGTCCTATTTGCAACACAATGATCTATTTGGACAAATCACTGCCAGCTCTTTCCTCCTTAACGGAGCCGCTCTCTAATGTCTTTCGCAACACATGGGACGGGCTTCGCCCCTATGTTGTCAAGGTCTCTTTCTCTCGGAGATTTCCAGGTGTTTCTGCAGATGGTGATGCATCGATGTCTCGTGCACAAAGCGAAAGTGCGGCTGGGATGGATTCCAGCCGCACCTGCGATAGTCTATGTTCCACCGCGCTATCGGCGAATGCTCATCTCCCCGATTAGTTCCTTCGCACCCATCACTTTGTCGAGCGTGAACAGGATGTAGCGCGAATCGACATTGATGGTCCGCGCAACGCGCTCGTCGAACTGGTAGTCCGCTGCGAGACCCTCGTAGTTGCCGTCGAAACAAAGGCCGGTCAGTTCGCCGCGACCATTCACCACCGGGCTGCCCGAACTGCCGCCGGTCGTGTCGTTATTGTTGAGAAAATCAACCGGGACATCGTTGAGATGCGGGTCGAGATAGGGGCCGAAATCGTGACCGTTGTACGCCGCCAATAGGGCGGGAGGACTGTTGAACGGGGACTGACCGGTCTCCTTTTCCACCACTCCGGTCAACGTTGTGAAGCAATCGAAGTGAGCGGCATCCGCCGGTGAGTATCCCTCGATACATCCGTAGGTGAGACGCATGGTCCCATTGGCATCAGGATACGCCGGGCCGAGCTTGAGTTCGCGGTAGGCGGCGATCATCTCGGGATTGAGGCGCTTCAGAGCACCGTCGAATTCTTTCCCCTGCTGCCGGCGTGCCTCGAGTTCGTCGTAGAGCGCTGCCGCCAGCCCGATAAAGGCGTCATTCTGCGCCAATAGTTCCTTGCTCGTCATGTCGAACATTTTCATCCGGTCATCCAGTGCGCCGAGCTTGGTACCGGAGTAGAGACGCTCGACCAGCGCATCAATTGCCTTGTCCAACCCAACTGCCGATGTGTCGCCTATCAACTTGTCGAGCGGCGTGATCCGCTGCTCCGCCGGTAGCGCCATGGCCATGTGCAGCACATAGGTAAACATGCGGCGGTCGACTTCCGGGACCAAATTGACCTGGGCTTCCTTCATGCTGCGGCGCATCGAGGGCACATTGCGATCCATGAACTCGGGCTCAC
>JAGVEK010000561.1 GCA_020058315.1 Candidatus Zixiibacteriota bacterium | reverse complement strand
GTCTGCCCCACTCTCGGTTATGGAAGTTCTTGTCTCCCAGTGGCGCGGACACTCCTGTCCGCGCGTCCGGAAGGGGAAACTGGGGTTTTTCAACAGGCCGCTTTAGCCGTGTGTCCTGCCGACTTCCCTCGCATAGGGCACGGGTCTGAAGACCCGTGGCACCCGCCATCCGGATCATGTGCGACTTCATCGCGGCGGCGAAATCGCTTGCACCGGGGCCGATGCCGCAGCTTCGTAAGGTCATGGCATTCAATGCGGACCCGTCGTCCTGGCCGATCGCATCGAAGGCAAAGATTGCCGTCTGGCGGAAGCTGCGGACACAGAAGAGCCGGAAGCAGAGCGGGCAACTCGCTGTCGAGGGAGTCAGGCTTGTCGCAGAGGCGCTTCTGTCGGGATTCCCTGTCGAAGCTCTGATTGCCGCGGATTGCGAGCAGGGTTTTCAGGCGAACACACGTGCTCTGGAGTCGGTGCGCGCTTGGACCGGAAATGCAGTCCGGGTGCCGGTGCGCGAGTTCCGGCAACTGACCGATACCACGCACAGCGCAGGAGTCGCGGCCATCATCTCGTGGCGCCCTCTTGCATGGGACCAGATTGGAACGATAGCGGCTGACCGGCTCCTGTTTTGCGACAGAATCGCTGATCCGGGAAACATGGGGACGCTCATTCGTACGGCCGCTGGAATCGGGCTCGACGCGGTCCTCGCTGGCCCGGATTCTGTCGAAATCACCAATCCCAAGACGATGCGCGCCTCGGCAGGCGCGGTCTTCCGCATCCCCGTGTTTCAGAGCGTAGAGATAGAATCCTTTGTCCGATGGTCGGGGGAACATCGTCATGACGTGTTTATCGCCGATGCCCGAAGAGGAGAAGCCTTGGCGCCAGGCAAAACCCGGGCACCATGGACACTGGTCGTGGGGGGGGAAATTGGAATGATTGACCCGGCATGGAACGGAGCCAGGCCCAGTCGCCTCAGTTTGCCAATGAAACATGGGGTGGATTCTTTCAATGCGGCAGTCGCGGGGGCAATCTTGATGGACCGCCTCTCGTGGAGTGTTAGCCGGTAATCGGCAACTTTGGAACATCGTGGATTTCGATCCGTAGTGGAGCTAACGAGGTTGTATGCATACGAGACCGCAATTCGCCGACGAGACTCCCATTCGCCCGGAATACAGAGGGCGGACAAGAGTGTCCGCCCCACCAAATCACGATTTTTCAGTGGGACGGACACTCTTGTCCGTCCTTCAAGGCTGTGCTTGCACAGCTTCATCAACAATCCCCTCCGGTCGCCCAACGGTCGTATTGTCGCCCGCGCCGGTATCTTCCAGAGAAGCTACCAGAAACCGAGTGGGGTTGTGGCTTGCTCTGGCGATGCTGGCCACGTTCACCATGGGTCGTCCGGCTTGGGGGGTCGCAGAATCAGACAAGCTCAAGCGTCTCGGTGGCGGGCGTTATCTGACATCGGCCATCGAGGTTCGGCCGGCATTGGGATCATCATCGTTGCGCCTGTCCGGTCCGTCGAACCTTGGGGGGCATATCATCATTGTTGTTGGTGCTCCAGATTCGGTCCGCGTGGAGATCAGCAAGATTGTCCGGGTCGAGTCAGAGAAAGCCGCTGTCGAAGTGCTGCAGGATATCAAAGTGACCGCCCGCCAGGAGGGGAGCGGGGTATTCAGTGTCGATGTTGTCACCCCGGCCAATGCGCCCTGGGAGGGGAGCGAGTGGGGAATCACGCTCGATCTAACGATTGTGGTGCCGCCACGCTGGGACATCGAGATCGACGCGCGGTATTTCGAGTATGACCTTCGGGGTCCGTTCCGCGATGTGAAAATCACCACCCAGCACGGCCGGGCCAAGGTGCAGGATGTCTCGCGGCGCGTGGATGTTCACGGGGAATACACAGGGGTTGAACTGGCCGACATCAAAGGCGCAATTGACGTCGCGACCACATACGCGAATATCGACGTCCGGCGTGTCGTTTCTGATCCCGACCATTCCGTCCGTCTTGAAAATTCGTATGGTCCGATCAGTGTCACCGAGCTGGTCGGCTCGATCGTGGCGGAAACGGAGTATGCTCCGATCCGGCTCGATCGCATTTCATTAATTGGGATGACGACCCGGCTCTCCGGGGAGAACGTGTCGGTCGATGCCGATATCGCCGAGTTCGGAAATGCCAAGCTGGAGATTCAGACCAGCCATTCCCACATCAAGGTTCTCGTCCCCAGCAGGTTGTCTGCTCGCCTGAACCTCTCGGTGGGCGTGGGGGGAACCATCCGCACCCGCGGTCTGGCCATCCAGACTCATGAAGATCTCCTTGGGAGTGGCCGGTTGGAAGGAATCTGCGGCTCCGGCGAAGGGATCATCGATATCGACGCGTCAGGACCCGCGGTCATCGACCTGAGGGGTAAGTAGGCTCCTGTCACTTCGAGTAGCGGGTAGCCCAGTGAGACCCAAACCTCAGGGACAGTTTTCTCTGAGAGAATGAAGGGAATATTCCATGCATGCCTCCCGTTGGTTCAGGCTCTTGATGTCACCCGCTACCAGGATACTTATCCTAACCTAGGGTTCCCTCATCCCGCCTCTATTGCCCCCGGCAGCCCCTCCAGCTCCTCATACAGCGCTGTCAGCCGGTCGTAGAGCTTGCCTCGTTCGGCGGTGAGATCGGCGAGGCGCTTCCAGTCGTGGGCGACTGTTTCGTCGGAGAGTTCGGTTTCGATTGATTGGACCTGGTGCTCCAGAGTGGCGATCTCTTCTTCCAGTTTCTGACGGCGGCGCTGGAGTTTTTGCTCCTGGGCGCGCCGGGTCTTGCGCTCCTGCCAGCTCGCAGCAGACTCTGAGGCGGAGGCTGACGATGTGCTGGTTTGTGCGGTGCGGGCTTCGATCAAAGAGGCGTGACGCGCGGCCCAGTCGGAATAGTGCCCGATGCTGAGGACCGCCGTGCCGTCGGCAACATAGAGAATCTTGTTGGCGAAACGGTCAAGGAAACGCCGGTCGTGGCTGACCACGAGCGCGGTGCCTTCGAATTCGGCCAGCGCTTCTTCGAGCACTTCGCGGGAATTGATGTCGAGATGATTCGTCGGCTCGTCCAGAACGAGGAAGTTGGCCTTCGAGAGCATCATCTTCGCCAGTGCCAGACGCGAGCGCTCGCCGCCAGAGAGCGCGCTCACCGGTTTGAACACATCATCGCCGGTGAACAGAAAGCGGGCGAGATACGAGCGCAGTTCACCGGCGGTGAAGTATTGATGTTCGTCCCAGATTTCCTCGATCACACTTCCCTGGCCGGTCAGAATCTCGAGGTGCTGATCGAAATACGCCATCTCGACACGATCGCCAATGCGAATCCGGCCGGAATACAAATCGTCGAGACCAACGATTGCCCGCAAGAGCGACGTCTTGCCGGTGCCGTTGGGGCCGATCACGCCAACCTTGTCGCCCCGCTCGCAATCAAAGCTCAGCGGACTTAAGATCACGCGCTCGCCAAAGCGCTTGCTGAAATCGTCGATTACCAGCACTTCGCGGTACGACACGCGCTCGGTCTGGAACGCCAGCTTCAGGGCGCGGCCATCGCGTTTCGGCGCTTTGAGACGTTCCACTTTGCTGAGAGCCAGACGTTTTGATTGCGCCTGGCGTGTCTTCTGCCCGGCGATGTTGCGCACGATGAAATCCTCAATGCGTGCAATCTCCGCCTTCTGGAGATCGTAGGCCTTCTGCCGCCGGGCCAAACGCAGTGGCTGCTCTGCGCGATAATAGCGGTAGTCACCATCGTACTGTTCGATTTTCCCGCCGACCATTTCCACCACGTGCCCGCCGAAACGCTCCAGCAGCACGCGATCATGCGAGACCAGCACGCAGGCGACCGGGCTCTTGGCGAGAAATTCCTCCAGCCACTCGACGGCCGGGATATCCAGATGATTGGTCGGTTCGTCCAGGAGCCAGAGATCGGACGGGGTCAAGAGCAATCGCCCCAGTTCGATCCGCGTGCGCTCGCCCCCCGAGAAGAGCGACAACGGTTGGTCCCACTGAAACCGCGTGAACCCCAGACCGGTGAGAACGGTCTGCACCTGCTGTTCGAGCTGGTACCCG
>JAGVEK010000542.1 GCA_020058315.1 Candidatus Zixiibacteriota bacterium | reverse complement strand
CATTTCGTCTGGTCGAGTCCCTTCAACTGAGCCGAATGCCAGACCCCTCAGCCGCCTGCCAGCCAGGGCACGGGCGTCGCTGCCTATGTGCGCAATCTTGCGCGCACGTCCGGGACACGGAACCAAATGGGAGGAATTCCGGGGAGGCAGTTCTCATCGCCAGCAGTCAGGGCTGTTGAGTGGCCGTTTCTGCCGACAGCGTGATGTGCCGCCACACATCCTCGATGCCGATCCTGGTCAAGCACTCCAATGGTTTGTCTTTCCGCCAGCAGTAGTTCCTGTAACAGGGCGAGCAGAAGACGGGGTGCCTGACAGTCACCGCGAGCGGAGAGAACGGCGCGACTTCTGTCGGATCGCCAGGGCCGGATATCACAACGCAGGGAGTTCCCACTGCTGCCGCGAGATGGACGAGTCCCGAGTCATTACCCAGGAACAAATCGGCGCGCCGGATGATCTCCGCCGCGAACGACAGGTCGCCCTCTCCGGCGAGATTGTGGACGTTGTCCCGCGCTGCAAGACCGGTCACCTCATCGCACCGCGCGCGGTCAGCACCGGATCCTACGAGGAAGACCCGCCCGTGGAATTCATCAATCCATCGCGCCGTGATCGCAGCGAAATGGGGGATCATCCACATCTTGTTCGGCTGGGCCGCCCCAAGCGCGACCGCCAGAACACGCGACCGGGCGACGTCTTTGAAGTTGCGGAGCAGTACATCGACCCGCGCACGCGCAGAGTCGTCGGGCGAAAACCGCAGGTCACGGATGAGAGAGGGATCGGGCCAGCACAGGCTCAGCAGATTGAGAAATCCCTCGGCGCGATGCGGACGACGACCGTTTCTGCCGTACGGAAGAGAACGTGTGAGCAGCAAGCGTCTTCCCTCGGCGGAGTGTCCCAGGCGGTGCGGTATCCGTGCCAGCCTGAGCATCATCGCCGAGCCGAGTGAAGTCGGCAGGCAGAATGCGGTGTCAAACTGATGCGCGCGGAGGTGCCGCGCGTTGCGACGGACAAATCGCCATCCGCTTCGTCCCGCAGATTCATCAAGCTCGATCACGTCGCTGATCTCGGGGACATCACGAAACAGCGGCGCCAGTGCGGAGCGGCAGAGACACGTCACGATGGCATCGGACCCGGCGTTGTGCCGTAAGGACGCAAAGAAGGGCAGCGACATCACGGCATCGCCGACCCAGTTGGGAGCGCGAACGAGGTATCTGTCAGGCATGGTAGAGTGAATGAGAGAGATACCCGATCGTAGGGACGGGGCTCCCCCGCCCGGCCGACCGTGGACCGCACAACGCCACAGGGCGGGATTCGAATGGCCACAACATCAACGGGCAGTCATCGTCGAACATTCAGGAGTCCCTCCACCGCCGATGGGTCCAGAGCCACTGCGACGGAGTCCTGCGGATGTGGGTCTCGAGCCGTCGTGCCAGTTCTTGTGTGATCGTCCGAACATCGGCCTCCGGGTCACCGGTTGGAGAGTGCTCCACCGGACCATCGACATGCGCAATAAAGCGACCGCCATCCAATCGTTCCAGCACACCGCTCATCAGCGGACATCCGAACTTCAGGGCGAGCACTGCGGGACCGCGAGGAGTCGACGCGGGGCGTCCGAAAAAGCGGACGTCAATGCCTTCGGCTCCGGCATGCTGATCCGCGAGGATCGCCACAAAGCGCTTTGCCTGGAGGGATCGAAGAATCCCCTTGGTTGCTACCTGAGTATGAATGATGCCGACATCCATGGCAGCCCGGCACTCATTGTAGAGCCGGTCAACGAGCGGATTGCGGACAGGCTTGACGACAAAATCGACCGGATAGCCCATCGCGCGAATCCAGGCGCCCAGCAGTTCCCAGTTGCCGAAATGACCGGACACGAGCAGAGCGCCTCGTCCCTGATGGTGTGCCCACTCCAGCCACCTGGCGGCTTCCCCCCCATCAATGCGGCGGAGAAGTTCGTCATGATGCGTTCGCCCGAGACGGAGAATCTCGAATGCGGTCCGGCCGAGATTGCGGAATGTCTCTGCGGCGATGGCCTGAGGATCAACTACGTCCGAAGGCTCGCTGAACGCCCACCGGATGTTGTCCGTTGCTATGGCTCTCCGTGATCGCCAGACAAACCAGACGGAGGCACCCAGCGCGGCACCGACACTCCGCGACAAGCGTTCCGGCAGCAGGTTCGCCACCCACTTGACGAAAATCAGCGCGATGTACTCAAGGCGGTAGCGCAAGTTCGGCTCACGGGGAAACCGTATCCTCAGGATCAGTTGAAGTCGGTGAACCGGGAGGCGGCGGCGGCTTGTTGAGAGGAGAGTACAGCAGATCTTCGATCCGCTCCTGACGGTTCCAGTCGGCAATCTTGAGAGCGGCACGACGGCGCTTCAGCACATAGAGAACCAGAAAGACCAGGACCAGGAATATCCATAACAGCGCCGTGTCGCCCAGGAATACCGCCCAACTGTAATGGTCTTTGAGGTACTTTGCGAATTCGTTCTGAAACACCGCGTAGTCGGATCCGGTCGCGGCCGCAAATCCGTCGTCCCAGTCTCCTCCCTGCCGGAGACTGCGACCCAGCAGCATAAGTCCTTCCCAACCATAGGTCTTGAGGAAATAGCTCATCGCCAGGTATGACTCGGCATAGGCAAGCCGTGCCTTGGTGTCCTGGAATGAATTGACACCGTCGATGTCTGCCAGGGGAAGCGCGTGATCAAGAAAAACAGCGCGTGCGACGGTCCAGTCGTCGGCATAACGCCACTCATGGGCGAATTGCTGGGCATATCCCTCGTTCATCCATCGCGGTGGACGATGCTGACCGACGACAGCGGCGAAATGCAAATGAGCCAGTTCATGACGCAGAACCTCCGGCAGAGCCCGCGTGACGGGGTAGTCGCGCGGCGAGCGCACGACCAGCATGTTCTCGTCGGCGACCGCACAGGCGACACCCCAGTCAGGGAATAACCCACCAACGATGGAGTCAAAGGATTGAGACCGGCTTACAAAAACGACACGCACCGTGTCCGGAAGCCAGACGCCGCTGGCGGCCACCATGTTGCGATGCGCTTCGGTGAGCAGATCGATGGTCTCCTTGGCCAGCGTTGGATCGGCACCCGTGACAACGATTGCGAAATTCGATTCGAACGGATGGTCGAGAGCGAAGCCGACCGCGGACTGGGCCAGCCACAAGACAGCGAGGAGAATCCCAACCCGAAGACGCCACATCGCATGGCGCGCCGTGACGGGAGTCCGGTGGCCGGTGATGATGAGGTTGCTTCGCTTCGCTCGCAATG
>JAGVEK010000405.1 GCA_020058315.1 Candidatus Zixiibacteriota bacterium | reverse complement strand
GGGAGTTCACCGATCTTCATGACGACCGGGCGGGCGATCACCTTGTCGCCGCGAATGATCTCCATGTCGCGGCTTTCGAAGTGGAAGTGCGGATCTTCGCGATCACAGGTCGTGTAGACCCCGTGGGAGACAAAGAACACGTCTTCCGTGTACTTGCGGAAGTCGCCTCCACTGTAGTAGGCATTTTCGAACTTGGTTGCGGATCCGCGAATGCGTCCGCGCTGCGTGTCGATGTTGTAGGTCAGTGTATCGCCGTCCACGATTTGGTTCCCGTCAGCCAGTTTCGGCCGCTGGGTCGCTCTGACGCTGTCTGTTATCCCAAGGAGAGGACGAGCGATCAGGTTGTGCGTCTTGGTCCAGTATGAGACGCGTCCAGCGTCGAGTTGCACCGTACCGTAATTCAGGTGGGAGTCCTTAAACAGATCGATCCGATTGGAGTCGGGGTGGAAGACGATCCGCGCCGCACGGTAGCTGACGGTGTCCATTCCCCCGTCGCCGCGTTGTGTCTGGTAGCTGCCCTGCGCACCACCATCGATGACGACGCTGGCCAGCCGCCCCTGAGCGAAGACCAGCCACAACGAGTCACCCGAGGCGTGGTTCTTCCCGCCTTTGGGATCATCCGGCTCATGATCAGTGACCGCTTCACCGACGACATGGATCGCTCGCAACGTGTCATTCGCGAGGAAGAACTCGGCTGTCCGGCCTCGGATTAGATTCCGGCCACCCTCAAGAACAGTCGTGTCCTCGTAGGCACCAACGGCGTGACCATTTGCGACAAGGCGCTCAACGGACCGGCCGCGATAGAACAGAATCAGCGTGTCACCGGCAATCTGGCCATGCAATCCTGACGCTTTGGGATTCCCAGTCAGGATCGCGCGGCCCGAATCGGGCCAGATCTCGCCGTGTTCCCCTTCAGCACTCCAGCCACCCTTGCGCACGCGAACGTGACCCTCACCCACACCGCGCTTCTCGGCCCGGAAATACCACAGGGTGTCCGCCTGCACAATTGTCTGGCTGGCCGAATCGAGCAGGAAATCCCAGTAGATCGCTGGCATCGAATCGGCACGCGAGATCGACCGTTCCCGGTCGAAAACCGCGCGCTGACTGCGCAGTGCGAAGCTCTCCGTCGTGTCATCAATGGCAACCTCGCCCAGTGCGGCCAGAGATCGCGTCTCACGCCGATAGATGACCTGACGTGCGCTGAGAAAGATCCCCGGCTGATTGATTACGACGTGGCCGTCGAATTGCACGTGCCCGCTGCCCTGCATCCAGACGGCGCTGTCCCCTTGCAATCGCGTATCGCCCTGGGTGAAGCTAACATTTCCATAAAGATGGTATTCCGTTTCGCCCTGTTGCTGGATGAGGATCGTCGAATCGGCGTGATGGAGAATCAGCGGAACGGGTGGGGACTGGGCGGATGTGGATCGCGGAATCAGGACCGCCAGTGTGGCCAGAACCAAAGAGGCCAGTTGAAAAAGCCGTAATTCGCCGCGCCCTGTCGCAGGAGGCGAGGAGATTGCTTCGCTTCGCTCGCGATGACCGCCTTCTCTCCTTCGGAACCACAAGCCACAGATGTCATTGCGAGGAACGTCCCCGCCGAAGGCGGGGGAAGTGACGAAGCAATCTCGACGTATCCTCGGCCGTGACTTCTGGTGTGCAAGTTCTTCAGCACGCCCCGACAAGCATCCCATCCGGATTGCGGCGCAGCCCTTCGACAAGTGGAGGTGCTTCATGATCAGGTCCGGCGACATGACTTATACAATCCACTCGATGAGAGCGATGTCTCACTTCTCCTGCAGACGGTGCGTGAATCACGCACCCTACGAGACTTTCACGTGGTTCACCAGGATCCCGATACCCTCGATCTCGACTTCGACCCTGTCTCCTGCCGCCAGAGGACCGACGCCAGCCGGGGTTCCGGTGGAGATCAGGTCCCCTGCGTGCAAGGTCATCACGCCGGAGATGAACGAAATCAGGCGGGCAATCGGGAAAATCATCTGATCGACAGAGCCCTGCTGCCGAACTTCGCCGTTGAGCCGGGTTGTCAGCTTGGCCTGTGAGATGTCGACCTCGGTTTGGACCCACGGGCCTACCGGACAGAATGTGTCGAATCCCTTGGCGCGGGTCCATTGCTTGTCCTTTTTCTGCAGGTTGCGCGCGGTCACATCATTGACAATCGTCCAGCCCCAAACGTGGTTCAGCGCGGCGGCAACTGAAATGGATCGCCCGCCGATCCCGATGACGATGCCCAGTTCCCCTTCGTAATCGACGCGATCCACGTTGGGAGGGAGAATGATCGAACCCTCGGTGGCAATGAGCGCGGTGGAAGGTTTGAGGAAGATCACGGGTTCGTCGGGAATCGCATCGGCGGAGGCGCTCTCCGCAACGTGCGGGGCGTAGTTGAGACCGACGGCGATGATCTTGGACGGCACCACGGGTGGAAGCCACTCGACATCTAAGATCGGGCAGGAACGCTCGGTCGGCTGGCCATCCTCATAGGGCGCGCCGCTCCAGCGTCGCACATGGTTGCCCTCGTGTTCGCCCCAGTAATTCGCGCCTTTCCAGGCAAATCGCACAAATCTATGCGTGCTTTGCATCGATCTTCTCCTCTTTCTTCCCGGCCCATGCGACCAGCTCGGTCACGTGCCCCAAGACACTGTCGGCCAACCCGCCGCGGCGGGCCAGATTGTAACCACCTTCAAGAACCGAAACGATTCGTCCACAGCAAATGTTACTCGCAAAGGCGCAGACTCGGCGCGTGGCCTCGATGAAGCCAGAAGTGCTCACGGCCAGCCCACCCAGCGGATCGTCATGATGGGCATCAAACCCCGCTGAAATCAAGATCATGTCCGGCGCAAAGCGGCCGGCATGGTCACTCAGAATGAAGTCGATCGCTGCCAGGAACTCGTTATCCCCAGAACCTGCGCGCAATGGGACGTTGACCGTGTATCCTTCTCCCGCTCCACGCCCAGTCTCATCGGCCCCGCCGCTGCCCGGATAGAAAGGGTACTGGTGCATGGACGCATAGAGGACTTGCGGCGTTTCATAGAAGATCGCCTGGGTTCCGTTGCCATGGTGAACGTCCCAATCGAGAATCAGCACACGCGCATCGGGCGCATCGGCGATCAAACCAGCCGCAGCAATCGCGATATTGTTGAGCAGGCAGAACCCCATCGCGCGGCCGGGCAGGGCGTGATGTCCGGGCGGACGCACGGCACAGAACGCATTGGCAAGTTCCCCTTTCCAAACCAGCTGCGCCGCGGCCAGCACTCCCCCGGCCGCCAGCCGCGCAATCTGCGGGGAACCGTGCCCGACGTAGGTGTCGGGATCCATGTACGTATCGCTCGTGTGGTCAAGCAAATCGAGATACGACGCGCTGT
>JAGVEK010000143.1 GCA_020058315.1 Candidatus Zixiibacteriota bacterium | reverse complement strand
CCGGCCGCAAGGGATTGTTCTGGAGTGAGACCGCTTGACAGGATCGACTTCATTTCATCTTTGATCAGCCCCAGAACGGCGGCGGATTCCGTGACGCGTTCATGGGAGCAACGTTTCTTGAGCCGCTCGACCAGATCCTCCGCGACGCCCACCCCGCAGTCAGCGCCAATCAGTGCGGTTTCGATCTGGTCAAAGAGCGCATCGTCGATCGAGGGGCTCAAGCCCAGCACTTCCTTGATCTGACCGGCCAACGCCTTCTGAGTCTTGGTCAGACCTTCTTTGAGACGTTTGAAGAATGAGCGCATAGGTGTCGCCTCGCAGGAACTGGAAGGATACGGAAGATTCGAGTGCAAATCAATTGGTGGCAGGGGTATCCCGCTCGCGCTTCCGCGCGACCGCACGGGTCTGAAGACCCGTGGCACCATTTGTGCGAGAACTGGAAGAGGGAAGCGCTGCGTGCAGGGGCGCACGGCCGTGCGCCCCTACGATTGGCTTCTTCACGATTCGAAGACAAACTCAAAAGCCGAAGTCGAGAAGTGCGGCGAATTGATGCTGGTTCACAAGATGTACGTCCCCCTGCTGCCGGAAGGTGTATTCTCCATGCAGGGCAACGTTGACGGCGGCCCAGTCACCAAGGTAGTATCGGACCAATGCCGACATCGCCTGGATGCGACGTTCCCTATCGTAATCCGGTGGGGTCACCCAATTAAACAGGGCGGAGGCCAGCAACCGGTTGTTGGGCAAGCCGGCCCAATCCAGCCGGCCGAAGCCTCCAGTGAAATGGTACTTTTCGCCATACCTCAGATTATTGATCTGCTTGTCATCGGCCCCGTACATCATCAGCGCCTGGAGATTGAATGTCATCCAGTTGAGGCTGATATGCCCGCCGACGCGGTAGAACGGCTCGTTATCCTTCCCGTCGGCATCGCCTGTTTCGCCGCTAAATGGAACGAGAATCGACGTGGGCATCCAGCCATAGTAGGCGAATGCACCGATGCGCTGGCCGCTGCTTTGGCCATCACCTCTGCCGATGGTCTTGGACAGGTTCGCATAGAGGTCTTTCGCGTTGTTGTTGTCAGGGTTCGCGCCGTTACCGTTGACAATACCCGCCCCGTACTTGATTCCCTCGCGGAAATGCCCCGTGGCTTCGATGCCAATCTGATTGTCGTTGAAGACAAAGCTATTCCCGGGCGTGGAAAACGCATAGACCTCATATGGCTGGAGCAGGTAGTATGAGCGTTTCGAACTGATGGGGTGGTACGCCGGTTCGAAGCGGCCGACGCGCAGGCTGAGCGCGTCCTGGATGAGATTGCTGAAGACAAGATTCGCCGACTCGAGTGCGCCCGGTTGGCTCGGGTCCATGGACCCGGCACTTGAGTAGCTGGCACCCGGTTCATCGATTCGCGGTGTATAGATCAGCAGGAAGGAAATGTTCTTGTGCATCACGCCGGCGGCCAGCAGGTCGAGCCCTTTGAGATGGAACCCGGAGGTTGTGCGCTTCGCATCGGGATCGTGGGCAATCATCAGCCCTGTTGATGTCCGTAGCGAGAGCGGCGGAAATGTCTCGAAGATGCTCTTTTCGAGTCCTTCCTGGCCGGGCTGCTGATAGCCATTGTCACGGAAGCGCTGTCCGTAGTCGTTGAGTTTGGTGAAGGATGTATGGCACATCTGGCAGTTGAAGCCGTACTTCCTTGCGAATGCCGGGATCGCCTGCCCCGGCTCAGGCTGAAAAACAAGTAGTGTCAGAGCACCGGCGATCAACGCTGAGAGTTTTCTCATATCTATCCCCCTTACTTGGGTAGCTCGGCTGGAGGGATGGGTTTGACACCAGCCACTTCCGGGTTGGTGCTTGTCATTGCCCGCGTCATGAAGGCAACCAGGGCTTGAATCTCCCCTTCGGAAAGACCCAGTGGAACCATCATTGGATCCAGATTCGTGTCCTCGGTGCCACCGCCCCGGTTGTAGAGCCGCACGACGTCTTCGAGCGTCTTCTCTTTTCCGGTGTGCAGGTAGGGTGCACGCAGGGCAGCGTCCCGGACCGTGGGTGTCTTGAATGCGCCCAGATCGCTCGCGTTCTTGGTGACGTCCATCCTGCCATTATCAGGTTTCCCCGGCTCGATAGGTTCGGCCCCCAGGTTGTGAAAGCGGCCATCACTCAAATACCCTCCCCAATGGCAGGCGGTGCAGTGTCCCTTGCCATTGAAGATCTCCAGCCCTTGTCTCTCCTGCCGGGTCAGCGCCCCTCCATCGCCGCGAACAAATCGGTCGAATGGCGAATCGGTTGTGACAACAGTCCGCTCGAAAGCTGCGATCGCCTGAGCCACCTGGTCCACCGTGATGGGGGTTGTGCCGAAAACATTTTTGAATGCCTCCACATAACCCGGAATGTCGTCCAAGGTGCGGAGCATGACATCATGGGTATTCCCCATCTCAATTGGATTCTGGATGGGGCCTTTGGCTTGTTCCTCGAGGGTGGGCGCCCGACCATCCCAGAACTGCAACTGGCTATAGGCGGCATTGACAACCGGCGGGGATCGCCTGCCTCCCATCTGACTGTTGATTCCCTTGCTGGTCGGACCGGCGTCGGACCAACCCTTGGCGGGATCATGGCAGGTCGCGCAACTGATCGTGTTGTCCTTGGACAAACGGGTGTCAAAATAGACCTGCTTTCCCAGCAGGATCTTGGCACTGGTCTGCGGATTGTCGGGCGGGATCAGCACCGGTTCAAGATTCCCGATACGCTCAGGCCCGTGCATCACCACCCCCGATGCAGTGATGGGGAGTTGCCCGGTCTGCCCAAAAACGTGAGGCACCAGAACCAGCACCATCGCGATCAACAAGAGTAAAACGGATCTTCGCATGTGGCCTCCTTTGTTGCACATCTGCCATTCACTGTGACACTGCAAAGGTAAGAATCATTCCGGACAAGGCGTCTTGCAAGCACTTTCCGCATCGTTTCACGACAAAAGAATTGGCAAAAGGCATTGTACGGCTGTCGACAGGGGCACACGGCTGTGCTCCCCTGCGCTTATGCTGTGAGTTTTCGCTTCCACACTCGAGTAGAAACCGAAATCCAAGAGAGAGGCGCGGCGCTCCGCCACGCCGGGCGCACGCAGTGCGCCCCTACAGTGCGCGTACGGGTGCTTCGAGACGAAGAGGTTGCAGGCCGTTCCGGCGTCAATTGCCAGAAGTTACGACACTCGCGGTTTCGGCAGGAGGCGGAGTGCTTACCAGCGCCTGGTCTTGTTCTTCCGTGTCCTGGACGATGAGGGCGGGTTCGTTGGAAGCCTCCCCCTCGTGCTTCAGGTGCACCGACACGATCCGGGAAACACCCGGCTGCTCCATGGTGACCCCGTAAAGGACATTGGCCGCTTCCATCGTCAGCTTGTTGTGCGTGACGATGATGAACTGGGTGCGTGCCTTAAAGCGGTCGATCAGGCGCAGAAATCTACCGCAGTTGGCATCGTCCAGAGGTGCATCGACCTCGTCAAGAATACAGAAGGGACTTGGCTTGACCAGGTAGAGACCAAACAGCAACGCGAGAGCAGTCAAGGCGCGTTCTCCACCGGAAAGCTGGCGCAGTCCGATGAACTTCTTCCCGCGCGGGCGGGCAAAGATATCAATCGGCGAATCCAGCGGATCATCAGGGTTCGTCAGCCGGACGTCGGCCTCGCCACCCCGGAAGAGCTGGGTGAAGACCTCCTGGAAATTCATCCGTGCCGTCTCGAAGGTCTCCATGAAGCGATTGCCGGCGGTGACATTGAGTTCGGCGATGGTTTCGGTGAGCGCCTTCTTGGCCGCGCGCAGATCGCCGACCTGCTTTTCGAAGAGATCCCAGCGTTGTTTTT
>JAGVEK010000166.1 GCA_020058315.1 Candidatus Zixiibacteriota bacterium | reverse complement strand
GTCTGTGAAGTAGTGCGATCGGAGGCAAGGGCGACTGACAGGCTCACGGTCGCAGAGCTTTCAGGCAGATGCCGGCTACCATTGCAGCTGGTCGAGCACGTTGCTGAGCGGCTGGTCACCGCCGGAATGCTGCAGCGATCGCGGCTAAGGAGGCACTGGGTACTGAGTACCGCGGAGGGATTGGGAAATCAGACAGTCGGCGATCTGCTCGCCAGGTATCATCAGTCGAAGCAGGGCGGGGCGTCGATCCAGAGTCCGCCCCCAGGTCTTCGGCCAGAGATCCTGATCGCCACCATCGCGGAGGCGCATTTGAATCGTCGAGAATAGTTCGGGTGGGATTCAATCAGCGATAGCGCCCGGCGCGAAATTCGGGCCGGTGGAGGGATCAATTGCCCCCTTTTTCTAACTGCCAGTTCTTGTGCAGTAGTGCGATTCGGAAAGGGAACAATTCCGCCTTCATGACACGGAGTCTGACCGCCGGATCGTTCTCCATGATTTCACGTGCGGCATCTTCCGATTCCGCGGTGAAGACGACAATCCCGAACGTCGCGGCATCCGTGGTTGTCGTGCGACCGCACAGGAGCGCAACACCGGCCTCGGTCAGACGTTGCAGGTAGGTGAAGTGCTCCCCGATGATGGCATCCTCTCGCGCCGTGGGACCATCGGTGAGCATCGACGGCCTTGCCGGTTGGATTCGGTAGATGAATGTTGATGCTGTCGTCATCGTGTCTGCCCTCAAATTGCTGATTACGATTACATTTCAATCCTCTGCCTGGAAATCTAAGGATCGACTGATCCCGCGCAAGACCTGTCCCAGGCCTGGATGGAAGCGACTGCTCTCTCGCCCAGATCCTGCGCCTCGTGCTGGAACTCCCACGCGATAAGGAACTGGGAAGCATCTGGGAAAACGATACCAGCTACCTTGATCTTTGATTAAACTCCCCAACGGACGGAGGAAATGAGGACATGAAAGCGTTCGTCACGGGTGGCACCGGTTTTATTGGAACACGTCTGGTCAGATTGCTTGCCCAGGCCGGACATGAGGCCCGCTGTCTGATCCGAAAATCAAGCGACGCCTCCGGTTTGAGGGAGGCAAACGCCACGCTGGTCATTGGAGACGTCACAGATAAAGCCTCCTTGGTGGCCGGGATGAAAGGCTGCGACTGGGTTCTCAACCTCGCCAATTTGTACAGTTTCTGGGAATCCGATAAACGCATCTTCACAAGAGTCAACGTCGATGGCACCCGGAATGTGCTCGAGACCGCGCTTGAATTGGGCGTTTCCAAGGTTGTGCACGTCACCTCGGCGGTGGTCTATGGCAAGCCGAAGGACTGTCCATTCACCGAGACCAGCGCGGCCGGACCGGTGCATTTCAGTGAGTACGCCCGGACCAAGTACGCGGGTGACCTGATCGCTTGGGAACTTTACGAGAAACAGGGGCTTCCCCTCGTGATGATTTATCCCGGCGCTGTTCTGGGCTCGGGCGATCCGAAAGCCACCGGACATTACATCGAGGACCTGGTCCGCAGACATCTCCCTGCCACTGTCTTTCCGAGAACCGTGATGACATTCGTACATGTGAACGATGCCGCCAGAGCAATCCTCATGGCAGCGGAAAAAAGCGGCAACATTGGCGAGAAGTACCTCGTGGGAGGGCACCGGGCATCCATGCGCCAGCTCAACGAGATGGTCCACGAAATCTCGGGGGTGCCCCTGCCAAGGCTGTCTCTGCCAAGTTGGCTGACCCAAATCAGTGCCGTCTTGATGACCGGTCTGGCAGGTTTGACCGGGAAACCTCCACTTTGGGGCATGTCCACCGACCAGATTGCCACGATGAAAGAGGGATTCGCCTTCGACGGCAGCAAGGCCGAACGGGAACTGGGCCTTTCGTACACGCCGATCCGTCAGGCGATAGAAGAAACGATTGCGTTGTACCGGTAGAGATTATCAGACGCGAAATATCGCGTTTCTGCCGCGATTTGAAATCGCAGGAGGGGCCATTAAGATGAAACGCATTCTGCTCACGCTCATTGTGGTTACGGTGACTGGGTCGGCCAATGCGCGCCCAATCACATTTGACGATCTCTACGGCATGCCGCGCTGCGGAGAGGCTCGAATCTCTCCCAACGGCGAACAGATCGCCTTTGTTCTGACAACGACCGATCCCAGAGCAAACACTCGTGAAAGCCACATCTGGCTCATGAACGCCTATGGCACCAACCAGCGGCAACTGACACGGGGAAGCGCAGGCGAATCGGCACCACGATGGACACCGGACGGGAAGTCGATACTGTTTCTGTCAAGTCGCAATGAGGAAACCCAGGTGTGGCGGTTGCCGCTTGAGGGTGGCGAAGCCCATCCCGTCACGTCTGTCCCAACAGAGGTATCCGGATTCACACTCTCTCCCGACGGCCGTCAAGTCCTGATCGTTACCCGCGTTTTCCCAGACTGCGCGGCCGATAGCTGCAACCGCGCCCGGCTTGCCGACCAATCGAAGAATCCCAACAGCCCGCGTCTCTTCGACCACCTGCTCTTCCGACATTGGAACCGCTGGGATGATGGCCGTGCTAATCGGATGGTTCTCCAGACAATCGGAGAGGAGAATCGTCGTGAACTGCCTACCGGCCCGTCCAATGCTCCGACCGTGCTGCTGGGCGGCGGCACCGACTACACCTTCTCGCCCGACGGCAGCGAGATTTGCTTTGCCATGTGTACCGACTCGATGCCGGCTATGCGTGTGGACAACAACCTGTTCACGATATCCACTGCCGGGATCCCACCGGCCAAGATGACGGATATGTCTGGACTGGAAAGCGATCCGCTGTATTCGCCCGATGGACGGTTTATCTCATTCCTCTCCGCGGCGCGTCCCGGATATGAATCCGACCAGCGCGACATTGTGCTCTATGATCGTGCAGTGAAGTCATTCACGAATCTCACGCAAGGCTTCGACCGTTCGGTGGGAGAGTATGTTTGGGCGCCGAACGGAGAGGAAATCTACTTTCTTGCCATCGACCATGGATTCGACATGATCTGGCGTCTCGAGGTCGAGTCGCACACAATCGAGAGACTGGCGGGTGACGCAGTCTACGATCAATTGCAGGTTTCTCCTGACGGACGATTCCTGGTGGTGGGACGATCAATCGCAACCGAACCCAGAGAACTCTACCGGTACGATCTCAAGTCGGGCCGGCTGATCCGGCTGACACACTTTACAGAGAACCTCACGGCAGGCTTGGACATGAGTCTTCCCGAGGAGTTCTGGTTTGCCGGCTCACTCGGTGATTCGGTGCACGGGTTTCTCACAAAACCGCCCCGTTATGATTCGACAAAGAAGTATCCGCTCGCTCTCCTCATTCACGGCGGGCCGCAGTGGTGCTGGCTCGGCGATTTCAACTATTACGGCTGGAATACGCAGTTGGTCGCCGCAGAGGGATATGTCGTGGCGCAGATCGATCCGCATGGCAGCGCGGGATACGGAGTCGCATTCCAGGACTATGTCTCTGGCAACTGGGGAAAGGGAGATTACGAAGACCTCATGAAGGGGGTCGATTATCTGGTCGCCACGCGTCCATTTATCGATTCCACGCGCATGGCTGCGCTGGGCCGCTCCTACGGCGGCTTCATGACCAACTGGATTTGTGGCCATACCGACCGCTTTCGCTGTCTGATTACAATCGACGGCACTTTCAATCACATCAGCGACTACGGGGCCACCGAAGAGCTCTGGTTTCCGGAATGGGAGTACAAGGGCACCCCGTGGACCAACTGCAACGAATATATTCGCTCATCGCCGTCAACGTACGCGGAGAATTTCAAGACACCGACCATGGTCATCCACGGCCAAAAAGACTATCGTCTCGATCTGAGCGAGGGGTTGCAGATGTTTACCACGCTGCAAAGGCTCGGCGTGCCGTCACAACTTCTGTACTTCCCGGATGAAGGCCACAGTATTCAGAAACTGCCGAATTTGCGCATCGTCTACGAACGGCAGTTCGTATGGCTGGCACGATGGCTGAAACCGTGAATCTCACCCATGCACCGCACCGAGCGGCATGGAGGGTGGCAGGAGCAGAAACTCCCGCGTACAGCACCGACTCGTTACGGACTCAGTGTGAACAGAGGTCGATGCATGGATCGACCGGGTTTGCCCCTCCGCCGAATGCTGTCTCGATCAGGTAGATCACGTCGAACACATCGGTTACACCGTTGTTGTCGGCGTCGCCACGCGTCCTCGGACAGATGGGGTCCTGCGGATCCGCGCCACCGCTGAAGGCAATGGCGATCACCGCGATGACGTCGAAACTCCCTTACAACGT
>JAGVEK010000424.1 GCA_020058315.1 Candidatus Zixiibacteriota bacterium | reverse complement strand
CCATCAGCTCTCTGGCATGTATCTCGATGTCGGACACCTGACCTTGCACGCCTCCCCAGGGCTGGTGGATCATGACTCTGGCGTTGGGTAGGGCGGTCCGCTTGCCAGGGGCGCCCGCTGTCAGGAGCAGCGCGCCCATGGATGCGGCCATTCCCACGCATGTCGTGGCGACATCGGGCTTCACGAACTGCATTGTGTCGTAGATTGCCAGGCCCGCGGAGACGACACCCCCCGGTGAATTCACGTAGACAAAAATGTCCTTCTCCGGATCCTCAGCGGCCAGGAACAAAAGCTGAGCGATCACCACGTTGGCCACATTGTCATCGATCGGGGTGCCGATGAAGACAATGCGGTCTTTCAAGAGCCGCGAGTAAATGTCGTAGGAGCGTTCACCGCGCCCCGTTTGCTCAACAACAAATGGAATCAAAGTCATGCCATCATTCTCCTCGTGAATGTGAAAATCGATCAATCGATCGGTCGGTGGAGCGTCTCACCCTCCCCTTTCCTCAACATCGGCTGACAGCGGGGTCTGGCCCACCTCCCCGGCCAACCGGGGCGAAACCTTCCTTACGGTGTCACAATCTTGGGATTCAAGACCCGGGGAGCTTCGGTGACCTCCGCGCTGGCTACCAGGAAGTCATAGACCTTATTCTCAAGCAGGGTGTCGCGGATCTTCTCCGCCGAAGGCTTCTCCTTGGCATCATCAGGCCAGGTGGCCAGAATCTCCTTCACTTCGCTCTCTTGGACGGATATGCCCTCTTTTCGGGCGATTTCGTAAACGACGTAATCCCACCGGAACTGCTCGATGGCCATGGGAGCAAACTGGGCGCGAATGGCTTCTGGTGTCAGGGTCTTGTCTGTTTCCAGAAGGCGCGTGGTGACTCCCTCAAGGTACTCATCCAGGAACCCCTGCGGGACATCAAATGGGTTGGCGTCGACAACCTGCTGTCGCACCTGCCGCCCAACGTCTTTCATCGTGCCCGCGTCGGCGCGGCGCCGCAGGTCGGCGGCAACCTTTTCGCGAAGATCGGCCAGAGAAGCGAATGATCCGACCTTCTTGGCAAATTCATCGTCTGCCGCCGGCAGATTGCGCTGGGAGACCGATTTCAACCAGGTGCGGAACAACACCGTGTTGCCGGCCAGGTCCGGATCGCGCTCATCGTCCGGATACTGGACTTCGATCTCTTTGCCCTCGCCGACGGTCATGCCGACGACGCCCTTCAGAAACTCAGGCCGGGCACGTCCCTCACGGAGGTCCAAGCGAACATTCTCGAACTTGGATTTCTTCACCTGATTGCGCCTGTCATAGATCTTCTGGAGGTCGCAAACAGCCACATCACCGTTCTGGGCGGGGCGGGTTACTTCGGTGAAGGTCGAAGCCATTTCACGCAATTCGTCGATGGCAGGGGTCACATCACCATCGGTGATTTCATAAGTGCGTTTTTGCAGCTTAAGCCCTTTGTAGCCAATGACATCGACCTGGGGGCGAATCTCAACTTCGATGCTGAATACCATTTCACAGCCGCGCTCGAGCTTTACCTTGTCGAGTTTGGGGGAGCCGATAGCAGTAAGTCCCAGTTCGTGCAGGGCGGCATCGTAGGCTTTGGGGATAATCTCTTCCAGCA
This sequence comes from Candidatus Zixiibacteriota bacterium, assembly GCA_020058315.1. GTDB lineage: Bacteria > Zixibacteria > MSB-5A5 > WJJR01 > WJJR01 > JACRMA01. Next base: position 3,450 of record JAGVEK010000424.1, on the reverse strand, counting down.
CGTCCTGACGGATCTCGGAGGCGAAGCGGGCAGCGGCCATTGTCGCGGTCGCTTTGCCCGGGCGAAAGCCGGGGAATTTGGCGTCCTTGCGATAGCGCTCGGTGGTCGCATCGAACGCTCCATCAACGTCGGCCGCCGGGACAGTTACTTGAAATGTCCGTGCCCAGCCTTTCTCTTCCGTTATCGTTGCTTGCACCTTCATCATCAATCCACCAATCTCCACCATACGTCACGATGGGGACGCAAGTTAGGCAAAACCCAGCGGTCGGCACAGTCCTTTTCGTCCAAAGTGCGAAAGGGGGGATTTGAACCCCCATGGGTTGCCCCACTGGATCCTAAGTCCAGCGCGTCTGCCAATTCCGCCACTTTCGCGTGTTCTTGTGTCGAGGGGCATCCTCAAGAGCGAATACGCCCCGAAGCCACGCCCGATTCTCGCGGCGGGATAATATAGACGGGTCTGATCTTGAGGGCAAGAACTGGTGGGTCAGGGATCATCTGGAAGGGACCGCATGCCGTAATGGGGAGGTGAACCAGATGGCAAGAAGGGACGCTCGTACCAGGGGACGAGGATTTCCATCCCAAAGGAGGGATCGGTGGAAAAGCCTGACGGACTCACGCAGATCGGCGACCCCGCCCCCCATTTATGTTGTGGGGCCGAAATCCGGAATTCTCCATCGAGGGTCACCCACATCTGCACGTCGGGGTGGTTCGCCAGTTGCCGGCGGATGGCGTGCGCCGCATCTGGAAAAAGATGGATCTCCCACTGGCGTCCGGAAGACCCCGGTTCACCCAAAGACCTCACGTACCGGATGTCGTTCGTCGTGAAAACTGTATGATCTCCCGCGGTCACAACCAATTGATTCTCCAGGGGAAACTGCAAAGCATCGGGAACGTCATCGGGTGGCGTGTCGAACTCTGCGAGCAATATTTCGGCAGTCTCATTCCCCAGCGCCGCGCGGACCCGCCATTGGAGCTTGAGCGGCAGGAACGGATACGTCAGTCCGAAAAGAATTCCAGCGATGATCAGCCGGAGTATGACCATCCGCACATTGATTATGTGCACGATCCCACCCTTCGGAGGTGATTGCCTGTGCCGCGGATACGGAGGCGGCTGGCCAGCTTCCCCTACAGAATAAGTCGGACGCTCAACCGTGAGGTTGAGCGTCCGTTCGACACGATAAGGAATGGAGGCCAGGCAGCTTAGGCCTGCGACACACCCTACCGGATCAGAGTCATCTTCCGCAGATCAGTGTTGCCGTCAGACTCAAGCAGGCAGAAGTAGGTGCCGGTTTGGACCCCTGCACCCGCATCATCGGTCCCGTCCCAAATCAGTGTCATCGTCCCGCCTTCGTTGCCGCTGAAAACACGCACCGACTGCCCCTGGTTATCTTCCACGCGGACCATCCAGTTTTGCCCGCGAGGGACCTTGAAGGCGATGATCGTCTGAGCGGAGAACGGATTGGGGACGTTTTGGAACAGTTCGACCCTGTCTGTCTGAGTATGAACGAGCAACTTCTCTTGTGACGTATTTTTTTCCATCGATTCCGTCCACTCCAGCTCTCCTGCCGCAGGATCGGTTCCCGCAGATCCGCGATCCTGCGGGCCGGAGAGCATGCCGTGCTGTGAGATGATTCCCCGAACGGCCGGGCGAATCGGTGAACTTGCTCCCCCCACAGACTCTATGGGCCAAGTGTCGCAATCGATTCATCTGCAGTCCTTCCCTTGTGTCGCCCTCACATGACTTTCCATCAGCCGGGAGACTCGGCCGCAACGCCAAGAGAAGCGCCGGTCCGCGGCAGTGGTGGAAATTTGTGCGCCAGATCAGGCTAATGGTCGGGCGCTGTCAATCAGTCACAAGGGGTTTTACGCGGCTCCTGGTGAGAGGACTCTCTCACCCGCCATAACTTACCATGCACGGAGCCAACTGTCAAGAGGAAAACAGGCTCGATTTGTTCTGATTCGGACTTGTCCTTCGGCCGTGAAATTGTCACCGTGGCGCGGGGTAGTCGAGTCGAAGTGCTTGCGGCGCTTGGGCCTGGTGGTGCATAGTCCGGCGGCGGAACTGGTAGCGGCGTAGAGCAATACGCCCTGCGCATCCGTGATCGGGTCTTCCACGGGGTGGAGAGAACCCCATCAAGACCTGATTGAGCGTCCATCACTCGAACGCAAACGAGGTGAACCTTGGCAGACAAGAGCATTTCCCGGATCTGGGCTGAATTCGCCGCCCGATTGAAGTACGGACAAATCGACGCTGCGGCCGTCAAGGCGGCCAAGCGTTTCCTCCTGGATTCTTGCGGTTGTGCATTGGGGGGATTCCATCACGAAGATGTCACGATCATGGACCGGACCGTCGGTGAATTCGGCGGCAATCCGGAGGCGACCATTTGGTCATCCGCGCGCAAGACGAGCGCGTTCCAGGCGACTTTGTTGAACTCACTGGCGATCCGGGTCATGGACTACAACGACATCTACTGGGAGGCGGACCCGTCCCACCCGTCCGATCTGATTCCGGCTGCGACATCGTGCGGCGAGCACTTCTGCAAATCGGGCGCCGACGTGATCGCCGGCATTGTCCTCGCCTACGAACTGGAGATGCGCCTCTGCGAATTCGGCGTTCCCGGTATCCGCGAACGCGGCTGGCATCATGCGTCGCTGACCCAAATCGCCTCGCCGGTGGTGGCCGCGTACATGATGGGCCTGACCGTCGATCAGACCGTCAACGCCATCGGCATCAGCACGTGCCACAACATGACAATGGGCGCGGTGGCGGCGGGGAAGCTGACGATGATGAAGAACACGGTCGATCCCATGGCAACCGCGTCGGGCGTGATGGCGGCACGCATGGCCCGCCACGGTTACATAGGCACTGAGCTGATCATGGAAGGCAAGGAGGGATTCTGCCAGCTTCTTGGCCCGGCGTGGGAGATGGGACGTTTGACTGAGGGACTGGGCGAATCGTGGCGTGTTGTCCGCTGCAGTTTCAAGGCATTCCCGACCGAGGCGCTCACCCATTCACCGATTTCGGCGGCGCTGCAATTGGTCAAGGAGCACAACATCAAGGCCGACGATGTCAAACATGTCAGAGTGCGGACGATCGCGCGCGCCAAGGACATTCTCGCCGATCCGACCAAGTACAATCCCGACAGCAAGGAGACCGCCGACCATTCGCTGCCGTATGTTGTCGCGGCCGCGATTGCCGACCGCATGATCACGCCGCAACAGTTCACACCGGCGCGCATCGCCGAGCCGAAGCTGCGCTCGCTGTTCCCGAAGATCGAAGTCGTCGCCGATCCCGAATTCGAGCGTCAGTTCCCTGCCAAGAAATGCTCGGCGGTGGCGATCACCACGCACGATGGCCGCACGGTGGAGCAGCAGGTCGACTTCCCGCGCGGCAACCCCAACAATCCGATGACCGACGCCGACATCGAGGAGAAATTCCGCGCCCTGACT
>JAGVEK010000108.1 GCA_020058315.1 Candidatus Zixiibacteriota bacterium | reverse complement strand
GTTGATTATTGCGTACCCGTCATTGGAACGCGGGATAGTCCGATGGCGCGTGATTCGCGGTGCGGGGGATGGTCAGGAAGAGACCTCACATGCGACCGATACGGATTCTCCTCAGATGCCAGGAAGCGGGTGGTCGGCCGACGGCGAGTACTGGCGCTATCTGACGGTGAGTGAGACCTGGCATGGACAGACCGTGGTGCTCTGCGCTGGAATTCCCGCGCCTGGTTTAGGCGGACTCTTGCGTCAGTTTCGGCTGGAGCTCTGGGTACGGGGGTTCATCGTCACAGCCTTCATCCTCTTTGCATTGCTCTTTCACCGTATTGTGCTTCTCCCCTTCCGCGCCATGCGTCAGCGGGCGTCCACCTTGGTGGAAAGCGGGCTGCTGCCGGAAGTTCCGGGTCAACCCACCGACGATCCAGAGTACGTCATGTCTACCTTCGATGTGCTGGTGCGCCGGCTGATCGAGGAGGCCGACACCCACCGGCAGTCGGCGGCCAAGTCGGAGAAGCGCGCGCGCAACGTCGAACGCTTCAACGAGTACATGCTGTCGTCGATGAACACCGGGGTTTTGATCCTGGGGCGTGACGGCACGATCCTGCGGGCAAATCGCGCCTCGGAGCATACCCTGCGGGCAGAAATCTCGACGATGACAGGACATCATTTCAGGACCGCTGGACTGTATCCGGAAATGGTGGCGGTGATCGAGGAAGGGCTTCGGTATGGCCAGCTCTATTCACGGCGGGAAATGCGAATCGAGCGCGACGGGACTGAAGGACCGCTTTATCTGGGAGTCAATACTTCGCTGATTCGCAACGAGTTCGACGAGGTGGTCGGACTCAGCATCTTGATGACTGATCTGACCGAAATCAAGCGGCTGTATGATGAGCTTGCGGAAAACCAGCGTCTGGCGGATTTGGGAGAAATGGCGGCGGGTCTGGCGCACCAGCTCCGCAATTCGATGGCGGCGATCCTCGGCTACGGCAAACTCCTGCAAGACATGACCGGCCCCGATGCGCGTTCGAACAACTGGATCGCTTCGGTGATTGGGGAGACAAAGGAGACGGCACAGATGCTCGATCGCTTCCTGTCATTCGCGCGGCCCCTGACCGGAGACCGCGAATCAGTCGATCTGGCCAGCGTGGTCGCACAGGCTATTGAAGCGACTGAGGTGCTGGCGAGAGACGCAGGCGTTCGAGTAGCACTTCATGCTGATCCCGCTAATGTGTTGACTCACAGCGTAATGGGCGACGCCTTGATGCTCAAGCAGGTGTTCGTCAACCTGATTCAAAACGGTATCGAGGCGACGGCGCGCGGGGGCAAGATTGCGGTGACCATCAGTCCCCCTATCGTTGCCTCCGGTGAACCATCGCGTGCGGTCTTGGCTGCGTCAGCGGTGCGGGTGAACGGCGAAGTTTCAAACGTCCATGAGCGCGAAGCGATCTTCCGAGTGGAGATCGCAGACGATGGTGTGGGTATTCCCGAAAACGATCGAACACAGATTTTCCGCCCGTTCTTCACGTCCAAGGAGACCGGGACTGGCTTGGGACTTCCGTTAGCAAAGAAGATCGCGGTCTTTCATGGGGGCAACCTGACTTTGGAGCGCTCGGGGCCGGATGGATCAGTCTTTGTCGTGACGCTACCGGCGCAGCGCATCTCTGGAGATTCCTTTCGGGAGCAAGAGCTTGCCGAAACGACACGCGTCCTCCCAGAGTCAGTCCCGGTGTCGAATCATTGACAAGAACCACGTCAGCCCTTATCCTAATGGTTGTGCACCGCCTGCCCGACGCATCTAAAGCACACGTTGGCACAGGCGACGACGACGCCGGAGTGGTGAAATTGGTAGACGCGCCGGACTCAAAATCCGGTGAGACCTAAATCTCGTGCCGGTTCGATTCCGGCCTCCGGCAGTTACCCTTCCACAACAAGAGTGCCCGTTCTGTCCGGTTCTGTCTGAACGGCCACAGCCGACTGAATTCAGGCCTTGCAATATGTTAGAACGGGATTATCTTGTGTGAGTAGCCTGTTTCTATCCGGGAGGTCGGAATGCAACGAGAAATCTATCAAGTTGCCTGTGTGGCGGGTCGCCATGTTTGGAAGGCGGATAACTCGGAGTGGGTCGGGGCACCTGTTGCGCAGGTCAATGGGCGTCCGGATCGAGAACGGTAACGGTGTGGTCGACGCGTTCGATGTGATCATGCTGATCGACTACGTTTTCGCAGGCGGCACATCTCCGAATCCAGAGAGTATCGCCGACGTCAACGGCGACCGCGTGTCCGACGTGTCTGATGTGATCTACCTGATCAAACATGTTTTCAGCGGTGAGCCGTGGCGGAGTGAGCGTGGTTCTGTGACCAGAATTCCAGAGGTGAAATGGTACGAACAGTATGCTGTGTAGCCGTGGGGGTGTGGCTTTTCGGGACAGTCGCAGTTGGGGCCAGGGTAATACGAGTCCCGTCGGATTACCCCGCGATTCAGATGGCACTTGATGCTGCCACCGCGGGGGACACGGTTTTGGTTGCATCTGGGAACTGGTCTCAATTTCTTAGCGTGACTGGGAAGCCGCTGACGCTCATGTCCGAGAGTGGCCCTGTGGCGACGACGTTGACGGCGGTTTCGTGGAGCAACCTCGTCCTGGATCGAATTGTGGCAGACACGTTTCGACTAGTCGGGTTCGGAATGGCCGGCCTCGGCGTACAGGCCGGTGTGGCTGTCAACTACTCGTTGTTCGCAGTTGAGAACTGTCGTTTTCTGAACGTCACCGGCTGCGCAATTTGGTCTTCAGGGGGCTTCGGCTCCATTCGAGGCAACTCATTTCTCGACCGGGCCCCAAGCCACGACGGAACCAGTGCGATTTATGTCGACAACATCGGCTCTGTTCTGATCCAGCGAAACGTGTTCTACCGCGTCAACTACAGCTCGATGTTCCACACAACTGGAGGGCTGGCTGTGGTATTGAACAACACGTTCCTCGACTGCAATACCGGAATCAACCTCGTGGGTGATGCTTCCGTGTCAGGAATCGTGTATAACAACATCTTCTCCGGGATCGCCGGGACGGCCATTCTGAGCGACGCCAAAGGGCCCGCAAACGACTACAACCTTTTCTTTCAGAACGGGAGCAACGTATCAGGCACATCGCTCGGTCCGCATTCTCTGTTCTCTGCCCCCCTCTTAACGGCTCCCAGCGCATTCAATTTCCGACCGTCTCTATTCTCACCATGCATTGATGTGGGGCACCCAGATTCGATATACAATGACCCCGACGGGACGCGGAATGATATTGGAGCAGTTCCATTCGGCGTTCCTATCATTTGCGATTGCGCCTGCCATGCTGATCCGCAATGCGACGGTATCACGTCCGACATTTGTGATGTCCGCAAGATGATCTGGATTGCCTTTGAAGGGGTAATTGCGTCCCAAGGTCCGTTCTGCCCGAAAGAAGACTCCGACGTCAACTGCGACGGAGTGAGTGATGTATTTGACGTGATTGCCGTGATCAACGTGGCGTTCACCGGTGTTGACCCAGCGACTGAGTATTGCGACCCATGCAGCCACTGAGCGGCCATCGGTAGCCATGTCCGGAGAATGACCCATCGGTCCCGCCCTCGGTGTCGAAACCGCGTAACCGCGACGAGTGACGAGTAGCACATGTGATCGTGTGGTCGCGATCTCCGGAACCTGTTGAAGAAACCTCGTTTCGCCTTCCGGACGCGCGGACAGGAGTGTCCGCGCCACTGAGAGACATGAACTTCATTGATCGAGAGTGGGGCAGACACTCTTGTCTGTCTGGTCTTTCAACAAGCCCCTCCGATCGCGATCCGCGGAAGGCGGACGATTAGCCGCGGCCGATATCCGACATTCAACCGTCCGGTTCGCGCCATTTCCTCATCGTTGCTTTTTGTTCATCCGGCACGCGAAATCGAGCGCTGTCGCCGTCTTGTCATTCTGCCGAATCAGTGTATATTGTTGACTGGAAGGTATGGCTCGTCTGATGGTTTGTGCGCATCGCCAGGGAGATTCCGAACTGAGAGACTTAATGAGACAAACGCTTAAGACCCGGTTGTGGATGTGGGTCTGCTTCGTGTTGGCGATGGGCGTTATCCCGGTTCCGGCGCTGGCGCAGGGGAATATCTTCGGCGTTGTGCAGAACGCTGACCTCACGAATCCACCGGCGACCGATCTGTGCTGGGTTGGATTCCTTGGTCAGAGTGATCAGGAGATCCGTATCGAATTGAACACCGGCGCGGGGTATGACGGCGCCAACTGGTTTGACGACTTCCAAAACTACCCCACTCACGCTGCCGGTATTCCCTACGACTACTTCTTTGTGAATACGGCCAATGGCACGATGTTCCATCTGACGAATGCCATCCCCGCCAATTCATTTCAGCAGGAGGACATTTTGCTG
>JAGVEK010000362.1 GCA_020058315.1 Candidatus Zixiibacteriota bacterium | reverse complement strand
GGTGGTCTGACAATCACAATACGAAAACACGTCCCCGACACGCGATGGGCGTCTTGGTCGGAGTCATTCTTCTGGCGTGGACCGGAGTCTTCGGAACCCCGTCCTCCTCCAATGCGCAGACCGACTCGCTCGGGACACCCAGCGTGCTCCAGCTATTCGAGCGCGACTTGCGTGCCTTGGTGAACACTGTCGCGCCTTCGATGGTCACCGTTCGAGGAACACAAAGTGCCGAACGAACGAGAATCAGCCACGGCATACCTAATCCGTCGATGCGGGTGGGATCAGGCATCGTGCTCGACACCAGCGGGATCATACTCACTTGCAGCCGGGTTATCGAGGGGTCCGACGACTTCTGGATCGAGACCTCCGATGGGCGTCTCTTTCAGGCGGCGCTGCTGGGTTCCCGCGACGATGTAGCCGTACTCCAGATCAAGATCAAAGGTCTTAAGCCGCCGCGATTCGGCGATGCGGTAGAACTGGGTGTTGGTTCCCTGGTGGGTGCGATCGGCAATTCGTACGGCTATTCCGGTGGCGTATCATGGGGCGAGGTGAACGGTTTCCGTCCCGATGGGACGATCCAGTTGTCCCTCGGGGTGGCCCCCGGCACTACCGGTGGCGCACTGGTCAACAGCCGTGGGGAAGTCGTCGGTCTCATCAAAGCCAAGATCTCGGAACCATTCTACCTGGATCCCATGCAATGTCAGACGGGCAAGGAACTCGGTACCATCACGGTGCCAGGACGCCGCCTGGAGTTACCGACCTCTTCGGTCTCGCTCGCGGTGCCGATCCAGGTCGCACTGCGCGCCGCCGCGCATGTCATTGCCACGGGCGCAGAGCCGCGCGCATACGTCGGAATCTATGTGGAGGACCTGACGGGATGGTATGTCGCACACTTCAAGACCAGTGAAGGCGTCTTGGTTTCCGGAGTGGTCAACAAGTCCCCCGCCCAACAGTCCGGACTGTTGGAGGGAGATGTTATCACAGCGGTTGACCGTCAGGACATCCGCTCTGTGCGTCATTTCCGGCAGCTCGTGGGTCAGGGACGCCCCGGTCAGCGAATGCTTTTTGATTTGATACGAGGTGGAGTGCCATTGAAGCTGGTGATCGAGCTCGGACGTGCCGACTCTCCCCAGCTCGACGTGATTCCGAGAGGAACCATCCCCTCCTTTCCCAGTCCTGCTGGCGCCACAGTCAGCCAGGAGAGGAGACCGCTGGCGAGTAGCCCTTTTCCGGGGAGTCCGGCGGCGGAGTCGCGGGACATACCCTCCGGCGAAGTATCCCCACTTCGGGCGGCCGAGTTTGAGCGTCGCTTGTTCGAATTGCAGCGCCTGGCCGATTCTCTGAGGCAGGAACTCCTGCGGTTGCGCCGAATTCAGCCACGCTGACCATGGGTTCCCCGCCATCGTGTCTCGCGGCTTGCACTGCCGCCCAGCACTTGGTATTCTGGCTTGGGCCGGAGGATGTCCGGCCCCTGTCATGCAAAGTGGATTTCACTCGTGCGCAAAAGATTCAAAATCCCGCTTTTTTCCCTCGCATTCCTCCTGCTCGTTGTGGCAGGCGTGGTCATCTGGGTGTTTCGATCCGGTTGGCTGGAGCGCCGTATCATGACCTACGTCAATCAGGCGCTGGCGGTCAAGACGACGCTCGTGGTCGATATCGGCGAACTGGGTGGCAATCCATTCTCCAATGTGATCGCCGACGACATTGTGATTCACACGAGAGGACCGGTCTCTGATACGCTGGTGACGATCAAGCATTTATCGGTGCAGTACAGTGTCTCCGACCTGTGGCAGCGGCGCTGGATTGTAGAGAGCATGCTTCTCGACTCACCCCGCATCTTTGTTCCGGGCGATTCCTTGGCCAAATTCCTCCAATCAATCGTGCTCCCCCCCTCCGATGGGAGACCGGCGCACAGCACGGTCTTTGACTTTCGTCTTGAATCGCTGATCATCAATGGCGGCGCAATCTTCCGGGGCCGCGATCCTGTCCCGTTCGCGGATTCAATCCATCTCCAGCTCTCCGCATACAGCGCCGGTGAACGGTTCGATGCCCGCGTGGACAAACTGATAGCCTCTCTGCCCGGTGCGGGTCCGATATCGGCGTCCGGTTTGTTTACGAGTCTCGGCGATTCTTGGACAGCCGATTCTGTGATCGTGACGAGCACGAAATCCCAAGTATCCGGAAGTGGCGGGCCGTCAGGGTGGATGCTCCAGACGAACCCGCTGGATCTGGCGGATGTAATGTCGTTTGTCCATGGCGATCTGACCGGACGACTGAACTACCACGGTTCAATCAGGATGCCGGATCTCAAGTCAGGCTGGTCGGGGCAGGGGCGTGTCACGGGCTCATTCGAAGGATACAACCTCGATGACGTCGCCCTCCGTTTCTCGCTGCTGGGGGCACGGATTGCATTCGACACAGTGGATGGAGGTATCAACGGTGTGAAGTGGCACGGTACGGCCAGCGTGGATCTCGGTGCATCGCCGCCGCGATACGAGTACAACGGCACAGTCGAGCACTTCGATCTGAGCAAGTTCGTCACCGTGTCACAGACAAGCGACCTCTCGGGTTCGGTTCGCATGCAGGGGGAGGGGTTGACGAGTAGTACGATGGCATTGGATCTGACCGTCAGCCTGGGCGCCGGTCAGTTCAATCAGATCGTATTCGATTCGGTCGGCGGAATGCTGCGGGTGACCCCGGGGAGCGCCCTTTTTGCCCAGGATTTTTACATCGAACGCGGAGCCACACGGGTGATTGGCGGAGGGAGCGTCACATTCGGGGATTCCATCGATGTGCTCGCCAACGTCTGGTGCGACGATCTGCGCGCCTGGGACTCGCTGGTCTTCGTCGACTCCCTGGCTGGTCGTACCGAGGGTTATATCTATCTCTCTGGGCTCACCGCCGACCCTGATCTGGTCGGACGCCTCACCTCCGACTCGTTGCGCCTGTTCGATCTCCGAACCCGCCAGTTCACGGCCAGCTTCTTTGTGCCTCGTTTCATGTCGAACCCCACCGGCGCGGTTCAGGCGCGCTTCGGGAGTTCCGACGCTTGGGGCTGGGCGGTCGACTCAATCATGGCGAAGGCGGCACTTGCTGGACACGTCATCACGTTCGATTCACTCGCGTGGCACACTCCTCAGGCTGTCATCGAAGGCAGAGGACGGTTGGATTGGTCGGCGGACACAATACCGATCTGGCTGTATCCGGTCACGGCTCGCATACAGGATCAGACGCTAGAAGCGACCGATACTCTTGCCCTCGTGGCAGACTCAGTGGGCTTCAACTTTTCGAACGTGGCGGTCAAGAGTGAATGGGGCACGCTTCAAACCTACGGCCGACTCAATTACGACCAATCTCTCAACTTGGTTCTGGAGGTTGAGGGGGTGCCGGTCGCCTCCATCTGGCGGCGTTTTTTCCCACGGTTCGATCTCGAGGGGCAGCTCGCGTGCGTGGGTCGAGTGCGGGGAAGCATGGCGTCTCCTCAGTTCGACCTGGATGGACAGATCGCTGATCTTCGTTATGAGGGAGATCAACTGGGTGATCTTACCGGCTCCGTCTCATTTGATGATAGCCACCTGAGTACCGATCAGATGCGGCTCGAATTGCCTGCCTACCAGATCCAGATAGCGGGGAGCCTTCCTTTGGAGCTGCGATTCGACAAACCGACCGCGCGAGTGCTCGATCAACCTCTTTCTGGCCGTTTAACCGCCACTGGCAGTTCGCTGGACATCGTCTCACGATACTTGCCGGAAACCATCGAATCAGTCCGTGGACAATTCTCTGTTTCCGCGGTTCTCAGTGGGACTCCCCGTGTGCCGCAGATCCGTGGCGAGGCATTCCTCCGATCCGGAACGATCAAGACGGTGGAGATCGTCAATCCGATTGAAGATGTGCAAGTTGATCTTGCCCTGCGGCAGGATACCATCGAAGTCACGCGCGCGGTGGGCACGATTCGCGACAAGAAACGCCGCGGACAAGTCCAGTTGAGTGGTTTCCTGCGCATTCTCGCTTACAATCTGTTCGACTACAATCTCAAAATGACCGGGAGGAATGTTTCCGTCCGCTTCGAATTCCAGGACTTCGCCGTTGAAACCGATCTCGATCTCAGCGTGACTGGCGTTGCTCCCCCGACAGTCAGGGGGCGCATCACTCCCAAACGGATCGAAGACCGGGAGCCGTTCTCGGACGAACCCCTGGAGGCGGTCAGTGATACCAGGCTCTGGAACTGGGACATGACCGTCGACCTCCCCGGCAATTACTGGCTCCACAATGATCAGATGGATGCCGAGTTGTCGGCCGATCTCCGGGTCATGCGGGATCATGGACGACCGGTCTACCTCGGCACGGCCGAATTCATCCGCGGCAAGGTTTACCTCTATGACAAAGTCGGCAATATCACGCGAGGGATACTCACATTCGACAACCCGAGTGTCCCTGACCCGAGTCTGGATATTGATGTTACATTTAGAATCAACCAACCCAGATTGGAGCAGGCATCCACCAGCCGGGGCGGCGACGTGATCGACCTGAGTATGCATGTGGGTGGGAAGGCGTCGGAACCGCTCATCCAACCGCAACCGCCCTACTCTCAGCAGGATGTCGTGTCCCTCATGCTCACCAACACGACCTGGGGCGGTGGTGATACGACGGTCGCAAAGGATCCCCTGGCTGATCGCCTCAAGTTTGCTGCAACCGGACTCTTGTTCTCAGAGGTGCAGCGTCTGGCGGCTCGCAAACTGGGGCTCGAAACCCTCGAGATTTCCTCTGGCGCCGATCCGAAGATGACCCAGGTAACCGTTGGGAAATCCCTTTCTCCCCACCTCTACCTCTATGGCAGTAGTCGTCTCGATGTAGGAGCGGGCCAGGAAGTCGGCTTCGAATATCGCTTCAGCCGCCACATGTATCTCGATGGCGTCCGGGATCAGAACAACCTCTATCGACTCAACGTGCATCTGAATTGGGACTACTGAGACGCCCATACGCACTCTGTGCCATCCTTGGGGCCTTGGTCCTGTTTGCCGGATCTCTGGCAGAGGCACAGATTCGGACCCAGGACACGTCGGCCCTGTGGCTATCTCAATGGATCCGGAAACGGCCGGTGCTTTCCCGAATCGAGATCGCGGGGAACAACGCGGTGAAGACGAAAGACATCCGCGGTGTCATGCAGGTTTCTCCCGCCGGTTTCTGGTCGCACCTGCGGTTGAAGGCACCGCAATTGCTGCATCCCACGATGCTTGGACGAGAGAAAGCCTCGGTTCAGCGGCAGTACAGGCGGTTGGGGTACTGGGATGCCGACGTGAGCGTCGCCGCTTTTCCGTATCGAGATGACGAACACGCCGTCTTGCGTGTTTCAATCGATGAAGGTGCACGGTCTTACTGGGGGGCCCTCACAGTTGGGGGGACGCCACCTGTACTGGTGACTCGTCTCGAGCGGCTCGCGGGACACCTCCGGAGGGGAGCGCCCGCTGATTCGCTCGCGCTGGCACTCACAGCTACTCAGATGCAGGCGGAATGCGCCAATCAAGCCTACCCTTTGGCACGCATTGACCCGGCGGTTTCACATCGTGGAGACTCCATTGACGTCACATTTGCTCTCGACCCCGGATCCCAGATCAGTTTCGGTCGCATCACGATTGAGGGTCTGGAACGCACGCGCGAGAGCGTGGTGCGGCGTGAAGTGCGATTCAAAACAGGGGATCGCTACTCACGAGAGCGCCTGATTGAACGGCAGCAGGATCTCTACAGCACGGGATTATTTACGCTCGTGCGCATGACCCCGGACTACCCCGACACCAATTCCCACGCGGCGACCAGGATTGCGGACCTTAATGTCCGGGTCGTCGAGCGACCGCCCTCGTATATCGGCTTCCACACCGGCGCCGGCCAGGATCCCGATCGCGACCTGACACTCGACTATGCCCTCGAATGGGGCTCGCGAAGCTGGTTAGGAACCGGACGTCAGTGGGCGCTGACAGCGCAGTCGGGATTCGTTGTCATCACTGAGTGGCGCGTCCTTCACCACCGCTTCAGCGGACGTTACACCGAGCCTTGGATCTTTGGACTCCGGCTGCCAACCTCGCTGACTCTCGCCTATGAACCGGGCGTCCGTTCTCTAACTCAGGACTACAGGATCGAGAAGATTTCCGGGGAATTAAATGTGACGCGTCGCTTTCGCATGTTCAACCGGATCTGGTCATCCCTGGTGTACGAACGCGTGAACATCTATGGCATTCCGGTGGACCAGCGTCAGTCACTCCTGGATGAGGCCGGCATTACAATAAAGCGCCGCTGGACGCTGGCGCTCGAGCGGGACACCCGCCCCAATCTCCTTCTTCCCTCTGCCGGTGCGCGCACCCGTCTCGATTTCGACTATGTTGGTGGCCTGTTGGGGGGGGCCAGCGATTTCTACAAGATCGATTTCTCATGGGCCCGGTATCAGGTGATCAGCACACCGACAATTCTGGCCAGCCGCCTGCGAGCCGGCTGGGCCGGGCTGCACTCCCGGGGAAAGACCATACCAACCGTGGATCGGTTTTATTTCGGCGGCGCCAATTCCATTCGTGGTTACTCCGAAAACTCGGTCGGCCCGGTCGATTCACTGGGCAATCCGATGGGTGGGAGAGTCATTGCGCTGGCGAATTTCGAGCTGAGAACTCCCATGACCGGCAAGTTCTGGTTCACCCTATTCGGCGATGTCGGCAACAACTGGGCGACGTTTCATGATATTTCCTTGAAAGAGACGCTTTTTTCTTTGGGTGTGGGAGGACAATATGTCGCGCCGGTGGGGCCGATCCGGCTCGACTACGCCCGTCGCGTGCTCCACCCCAGACACCCGGCGTCGGACCGTGTGCACGTGTCGATCCTCTTCGCTTTCTAAGGCGTAGAAGCGCCAGCAATCCCTATGATAGCCTCTCGTACCTCGGTGCCACGGGTCTTCAGACCCGTGCGCCCCCCTCGCATGGCTCTCATGAGTCATCGCACCGCCCTTGCGGGATCGCCGCAAGCGGTCATGAAATGGTTCCCTCGGCCAACCACTGCCCCATTTGGCACGTAAACGAGGTTGATCCTGTCCTGTTGGAGGCGTATCCAGATATATGACCCAACCGCCGATTATCCTTCTGACCCAGCGTGGCAAGCCGGCCGATCAAACCCGTCGGCATCCAACGCCATATCCCTACGAGTGGTCGCCATCAGCCTTCGCCACCGTTGTTTGCCGGGCCGGCGGCGTCCCGGTGTTCCTCTCCAACGAGAGCCGCCCTGAGTCTGTCCGGCATCTGATCTCACGATGTGATGGGCTGTTCCTGACAGGCGGCGAGGACATGGCGCCGGAATACTACGGTGAATCGGACGTTGTGGGGAATCTCACGATCAATGCTTCACGTGATGTCGTCGAGATGGCCGCAATTTCAGCCGCGGACGAGATGGGCATGCCGATACTGGGTGTTTGCCGTGGTGTGCAGGTGTTGAATGTGGCGCGCGGCGGAACCCTCTATCAGGATCTCGATCAGCAGCTTGCCGAAAAGCCGCGAGACCATTCACGCGGCCCCGATGGCTTCTACGTGCAAACCCATGATGTAGAGGTCAGCACGGATTGCCGTCTGGGAAACGTGCTGGCACGCGCGCGCGCGCAGGTGGCCACCAGCCATCACCAGGCGGTCAAGGACATTGGGCGCGGTCTGAAAGTCGTCGCCCGCTCATCGGAGGATGGTGTCATCGAAGCAGTAGAGGAAACAAGCGGGCGTTTCGTTGTCGGTGTCCAGTGGCACCCCGAAGTGCGGGCGCACGACGAGGAAACTATCCGTCTCTTCGACGCCTTCGTGGAAGCCTGCCGACAGTTCGCTGCCGCCCGGTTGTCTCCCGTCTGAGAACTTCCTGCTGCGAGGTTAAATGGACAT
>JAGVEK010000320.1 GCA_020058315.1 Candidatus Zixiibacteriota bacterium | reverse complement strand
GCATTAACAATGGGTTGGAAGAGCTTGAACGGAAGCAGGGCAGGACATGACAAATTCCACAAAATTCCCCTTGCGTATTTTCTGGGAGTTCGTATATAGGGCGCCCAAAGCGGGAGCCCGGCGCTCTTTCCGGCTTCAGAATCAGGAGAGACGCCCCGCACCTGTTGAAACGATGATATAACAGACATATACGAAGAACATACCATCGGCTCGCCGTCGCGGCGGGTCTGTTTTTTTTGGGGCAGAGGATTTTCTTGTTTTGAAGGGAGGTTGGAACACAAGCAGAGACTTTGAGCACGATTTTAGAGCTATCTGAGGCGTTTTTTCGAAGTGAGTCAATTCAGATCGTAAACAAGTATCGGGGCGGAGTCCCCGGGGAGGAAGGAAAATGAGAAAGTCATTGCGGTTGCTGGCCCTGCCACTTCTTGTGGCTTTGATGGCTGGCTGCTCGAAGGCACCGGTCGTCGAGGAGAACAACGCCGTGCAGGCGATCGGCGGCGCCGAACAAGCGCAGGCGTCGAAGTACGCACCGTCGGAATGGCGTGTAGCGCAGGACACACTGGAAGCGGCAAAAGCCGAGAAGGCGAAGCAGGACAGTCGTTTCGCGTTGTTCCGCGGTTATGGCAAGGCCAAGGCGATGTTTGAGAAGGTTCCATCTCTGGCTGCCGCTGCCAAGACAAAGGCCGAGGCGGAGTTGGCACGTATCCGGCAGGAAACCCAGATGATGATCGCTCAGGCCCGCACCGAGCTCGATTCGGCCGGAGCCATGGTCTTGACGGCTCCAGTCGGGAAGGACACCAAGGCAGAGATCGAACTGATGAAGCAGGATATCGCGGCGTTGCAGCAGACTCTGACCGAGGCGCAGGGCGATTTCGACCGTGGCAATTACGATGGAGCCAAGGCGAAAGCCCAGACAATCATCGAGAAGTCGAAGTCTGTTAAGGCCACCGTTGAAATGGCGATTGCCAAAAAGGGCGGCAAGAGGGCTCCGGCCAAGAAGTAGCCACTTTAGTTTCTGTGCGATAACCAGCGGCCGTTCGCCGTATTCAAGGGCGGAACGGCCGTTGGCTTATCGGGGTACGCAAGGGGGGGATCAAACCGTTATGACCGGGGCTATTGGCACGATGACGACTCAACGGGGTCAGTGGATGTTGGCCACTTCACTGTTGCTTCTGTGCGCACTTTTTCTACCAGGGTGCGCTTCGGCGCCACTCGAACTGTCGCGGCAAACATGGTCGTTCCTGCAATCGAGTGAAGAGCGTGGAGGTAAGGGGGCGCCCGTGGTCTGGGCCGAAGCGCGCCTGCAATACGATTCGGCCTGGCAGATCATTAACACCGAGAACACAAAATGGTTTTTCCTCCGGGATTACGCGCGTGCCGAATCCCTGCTGATGCGCGCCAGCAGCACCGCCATGAGGGCGATCATCGTTGCCAGGGAGATCCGCGACCGCCGCCGGGAAGAGCTTGCCCGGGAATTGTCCGACTTGCAGGATCGTCTCGCGAATCATCGCGAGGAGTCCGATAACCATCTGGCCCGTCTTCAGTTGCGGGACGAATTGACCCGTGCAGAGCTGAAACTCTCGGTGGCCTGGCGCAGCCAGGGAATGGACTCACTGGAGAAAATACAGGCGGCTATCGATGACGCACGGGGAGCAATTACCACACTCGAGGCACGCCTGGCTGACGACGGCATTGAGGATGGCCGTCAGCCGCGGCTTTGGCGGGAATGGATTGACGAAACCGTGGACTGGACTCGGACCAGTGGCAATGCATTGGTTGTTCTCAAAGCGGAGCATCGCGCGTATCTGGTGAAGAAGGGCAAGATCCTCGATATGTTTCCGGTGGAATTGGGTTATCGCTCCGCGCGCGAGAAGTTGCGCTCCGGCGACGCTGCGACACCGGAGGGAACATACAGTGTGGTCAAGAAAAGAGAGTCCGGGAGCAAGTACTACAAGGCTTTGCTGCTGAATTATCCCAACGACAATGACAGGAAGCGATTCGAGAAAGCGCGTCGCTCGGGTGAACTGCCCCGCTCGGTCCGGATCGGCGGGGACATCGAAATCCATGGCGAGGGTGGCCGAGGCACCGACTGGACGAGAGGTTGTGTCGCCATGGCCAACAATGACATGGACCGGGTCATGTCTCATATGAACGTGGGTGACCGCGTGACAATCGTCCGCCGCGCGGAGGGATGGCCGAAATGAAGAAGTGGATCTTCCTGTCGATTGCCGCGGTAATCACGGTTCTGGTGCTGGTGGTCATTGTGTACCCCAAACAGGGTTTCCTGTGGAATGAACCGGCGCCCAGCGCCGATTCGCTCGCGATGCAAGCGCAGAAGAAACTCGAGGGCCGACAGGGCAATTGCACAGAAAGCAGTGTCACTCCCGCCGCTGTGCGCCGTTCCAGCAAGAAAGGGAAGCCCAGAGGCCAGTACATTGTGATCGATTCCCACACCAACCATCTGTACTTGCGGACTCCTGACAGTGTGCTTTTCAGCGCGCTTTGCTCGACCGGTACGGGGGCATCGCTTGTTGACAGTGGCAAAGGCAGGGTTTGGCGTTTTGAGACACCCAAGGGGGCCTATCACATCGATTCTCGCCTGACTGACCCGTGGTGGCGCAAACCCGACTGGGCCTTCATCGAAGAGGGTGAACCCATCCCCAAGAAAGAAGCGGATCGTCTCGATCCCAACATCATGGGAGATTACGCGATCGGGTTCGGGGACGGCTACTTCATCCATGGCACGATCTACGAACGGTTGATCGGCGTCGCCGTCACACATGGCTGTGTCCGGATGCGCAGCGATGACATCAAACGTGTCTACGAATCGGCGCCGGTCGGAACGCCGGTCATCATCTTCTGAGGTATGACGTATTGAAGAGGCAGAAACGACCCGCGGGCGTTGTGCTCTGGACGGCAATCCTTTGTCTGGGGATCCTCGACTGTCCTCTGGGGCAGGCGGAGCAGAACACGACTGCGATTCCGGGGTGTTTCGTGTCCGACACTGTCTACCACTCGGTCGTCAACCTCAAGGGGAATCAGATCGAGATCGCCTACGGATCAA
The DNA here is from genome assembly GCA_020058315.1 of Candidatus Zixiibacteriota bacterium. Lineage (GTDB taxonomy): Bacteria > Zixibacteria > MSB-5A5 > WJJR01 > WJJR01 > JACRMA01. The sequence goes on along the minus strand of JAGVEK010000320.1, from coordinate 503 downwards.
TGCCGCTGGTAGCGGCCCATTTCACACCGCGCAATGGCCCGGAAGATGCCGCTGATTTTGCGAAGAAATGGAATCGCGAAACCAAATCATCGTGGCAGACTGCCACGACCAGACATGTCTGGGCCGGACATCCCCAGATTTCCGATACAGTCATCAAGATTGTCTCCGAAGTTGCTTCGGTTGACCCGGTTCGTATTCAGCGGCTGATGCCGGATCGCTTCGATGTGGAACTGACCGGCGGGTTCCGTCTGCGGATCATGACTCCAGCAGGCGATTCTGCCAAGCTGGACTTCGGTGAGAAATGGCATGAGTTTAAGAGCCGCTGGAATCCATTCGGCAAGACGACAATCCTGGAAATTCTCGTCTCGCCCGACGATGCACAGATGCTCTACTATGGCCTGGAACCGGGGACGCCGATTGTTGTGTCGGCCCCGGCAGGCACTTCTCCCAAATAAACCCGATTCTTCATCCTGCAGGTATCACCGCTGACCGGAAACAGTCCG
>JAGVEK010000377.1 GCA_020058315.1 Candidatus Zixiibacteriota bacterium | reverse complement strand
GCGGGCTTCACTTCATCGCTCTGAGGCGCAAAGGGGGAGAGAGAGTCTTTGGCGAGCGTCACCGCCACGATGTCGGTCATCTTGTTGAGCACAAAATCGAATTCGTAGTTTCCCAGGATCGGGTTGAACGTGCGGTCAGAGAGGAAATACAGGTACTTTCCGTTGGGATCGAATACCGGGTTGTAGTCGTTGAATGCCCCCGAAGTGATCGCGCGTGAGCGATTCTCCTCAAGCGAATAGAGGAAGATCTGCGAGAGTCCCGCCTCGTTGTTCTTGAAGTATCCAATCCAGCGCGAATCAGGGGACCAGGAGTAATAACGAATGTCACCCTGCGTGCTGTGATCGATATCCAATTGCTTCTTCGATTCGACATCGACCCAGTGAAGTCTGGTGTCTTTGTCAGACCAGACCAGCTTCTTGGAATCAGGCGACCAGGCAGGTCCATATCGATAGCAGTGGCCATCGGTGGTCAGACGCACCGGCTTACCCTGACCGAGCGGATCGAGCACGTAGAGTTCATCTTCACCGGATGCGTCCGAGATGTACGCGATCCAGCGCCCGTCGGGCGAGAATACGGCGAACTTCTCGTGCGCGCCGGGTGTGTTGGTGAGGTCGCGGGTGTTCCCGTGCTTGGCGGGAACGGTGAAGATGTCGCCGCGGGCGCCAAAGAGTGCGCGCTTGCCGTCCGGCGAGACTGTGAAGTCCTGGATTTGATCGTTGCACGGGACAAACTTCGGACGCGCCAGAACACGATCCGAGCTCAGATCCACATTGATCTTGCGCGGCGTCCCACCCGGGAGATCGAGAACATAAAGATACCCGCCGTTTTCCAGGACGATCGCCCCCGGTCCGATCGACGGCCAGCGCACATCGTAGTCGGTGAAATTGGTAACCTGCGTGGTCTGTTTCGTTTGCGGGTCATAGCAATGCAGATTCAAACGTCCCGTGCTGGTGCGATCCGAATTGAAGTAGATCTTCCCGGACGCGTGGTCCCACATCGGCAGATTGTCGGTCCCGACCCAGTCGGTGATCTTCTCCGACTTGCTGTTCTTCAAATCGTAAATCCACACATCCTGTGCGAGGCCGCCTTTGTAGCGTTTCCAAGTCCGGAAATCGCGAAAGATCGGGCAATAGGCAATCTTGGATCCGTCCGCTGAATACGAGGCGAACCCGCCCCTCGGCAATGGGAGCGGCTCGGGGTACCCGCTATTCGGACCAACCAGATAAAGTTGCCCCTCCCAGGAGGTGTGGGTAGCCTCACGCGAGCGGTAGAGAATCTTGGATCCGTCGGGTGTCCAGCCCATCACGATACTTTCCGGACCCATCCGCTCCGAAGTGTGCAACCCCGGGTGGAACGTCCGCCGTTTCGGTTCTCCTCCCTCGGCGGGCATGACATAGACGTTTTGGTCACCGTCGTACTGGCCAGTGAAGGCGATCTGCGTTCCATCCGGCGAGAACCGGGGGAAAAGCTCCAATCCTTCGGAATTGGTGAGCTTTCGCGCCTGTCCGCCGGCTGTCGAAACGGTCCAGATATCCCCCCCATAGACAAAAGCGATCTTGTCTCTGTTAATGGTGGGAAAACGAAGGAGGCGGGCCTCCTCCGCTCTGGCACTCGTTACAAGTGCGATCATCAACAGTCCGGCGATCAAGCTCAGTGCGCGTCGCATCTTCATCTCCTTTGAATCCTTATGAAAAAAGTTGTCGCGTCCGGCAAGTCTGACGCGGTTTACATCAAGGCGGCCAATAAACCATCCCACCATCGGCAAGGTCAATCGTTTGCTGGAATCAGACTTGAGTCTCATCCCCACTTGGAAGTATCCTCAGCCCATCGCGCATGGGCAACGACGGCGATGCGCGAGGCGCCACTCAGACCACCGGTCCGGATCCGGTGATCTGCCAATGCCATACGAGGATTAGGCTCCGATGGTTCTGAATTTCGCCTGTGTATTTGACCTAACCGGACTCGATGCGCTTGCAGCCTCGCCGCCAGGGCAGCGTACGGACATCGATTTCGTCGTCCTGCCGGAGTTGATTGACGGTGGCTATGCCCGGCTGCATCGCGAGAGCGGGCCGCGAACTGACGTGAACGTTCTGGTAGAACGGCTGGCTTTGATCTCGCGAAATCTTCGACTCCATCTTATTAGCGGCACAATGGCGCTGCCCGATGCAGATGGCGTTGTCCGAAACACATGTCTGGTTTTTTCCCACGGGGCACTTGCCAGACAGTTTTCAAAAGCCCACTTGTACCGACCACTCGGGGACGACCGATTCTTCACACGTACGCGGCCCGGATCGGTCATTGAGGTTGATTGCCGAGGGGAGCCTGTGCGGGTCGGCGTGATTGTCTGCTATGACCTGAGATTCCCGGAGACCGTCCGCCCATGGTTCAAGTCGGGCCTCGACATCCTCTTCGTTCCCGCACGCTGGCCGGGTGTGCGCGATGAGCTGTGGCAGGCGCTGCTGCGGGCGAGAGCCATCGAGAATCAGTGTTTCGTTGTCGGTGTCAATGCTCGCGATGAGGAGGGCGGTGGATCGTACGCCTACGGGCCAGACGGAAAGGAGCTTTTCGCGCTGGGTCCCGATCCCGCGCCCGACGAGCCGCCGTGGTACACGTTCGCCATCGATCTGGAAGACATCAAGAGGGTCAAGTCCCGTCTTGACACGCGGCCCGATGCGTGGCTGCTGTAGATCGGACTTCGCACCGCGCGGTGCAGCCGAGGCCCTCAGCTCCACACACCAGCAATCGCTTGGCCGCAATCCGGGCAGCAGCCCTTGGTCAGGCGGTTTTCGAGCACGCGATACCCAATGCGGTGAATCAGTTGCTCATCGCATG
>JAGVEK010000565.1 GCA_020058315.1 Candidatus Zixiibacteriota bacterium | reverse complement strand
CGAGCTTGTCGCGGCGCTCGGTCGTGCGCGAGATCAGCTCCAGCACCTTCAACGCGCCAGAGACAATCACCGGGGCGACGGTGTTCGAGAAAAGATACGGCCGCGCGCGCTGACGACACATCTCCACCAGTTCACGGCGTCCGCTGACGCAACCACCGGAAGCACCACCGAGCGCCTTGCCGAGCGTGGTCGTGATGATGTCGATCTTGCCCAGCACGCCGCAATGTTCGTGCGTGCCGCGTCCCGTCTTGCCAATGAACCCTGAGGCGTGGGAGTCATCGACCAAGACCATGGCGTCGTAGCGCTCGGCCAAAGCGACGACAACATCGAGCTTTGCGAGATCACCATCCATGGAGAAAACGCCGTCGGTGATGATCAGACGGATGCGTTTGTCCTGATGCTCCTGGAGTTTCTCTTCCAAGTGGGCCATATCGGAGTGCTTGTAGCTGTCCTGCATCGCCTTGCACAGGCGCATTCCATCGATCAGGGATGCGTGCACGAGGCGATCGGCGATCATCACGTCCTGATCGCTCAGGATCGCCTCGAAGACACCCGCGTTGGCGTCCATGCAAGAGGGAAACAGCAGCGTGTCCTCGGTGCCGAGGAACTTCGTCAACTTCGTCTCGAGCTCGCGGTGGATGTCCTGAGTGCCGCAGATGAAACGCACGGATGACATCCCGTAGCCTCGATGATCCAGTCCTTTGCGCGCCGCCTCAACAACGTCGGGATGGCTGGAAAGCCCCAGGTAATTATTGGCGCACATGTTGATGACCTTCTTGACCGAAGCGCCAGCGGGAAACTCCACTTCGATTTCGGCGCCTTGCGGAGCATGGATGTAACGTTCCTCTTTGAACAGACCGGCATCACGGATCGTCAGCAATTCCTGCTGATAGGATGCGCGGGTTTTGTCACTGTACACTTTGATCTCCTTCCATTGGGTCAAGCCAGGCTGGGCAGCGCGGACGACATGGACGAATTGTGGACTGGCTCCCTTGCGGCGGCTACGCCTTCCGGAAGCGCCTGACCAGCGCTTCAATGCTTTGGGCCGTGTCGAATGCTTCGGGCGACGCGTCGGCATCGGGAATCTGGATCGCGTACTTCTTCTCCAGAAAACGTTTCAACGAAACCATCGAGAACGAATCCACGATTCCGCCTGAGATCAGGGGTGTGGTTTCCGTCAGTTCGCGATCATCGTCTTCTTCGAGATACTCTTTGCGGATGTAGTCCAGTACGGCCTGTCTAATATCGTCCATGGGGTTCTCCTTCCTCTTCGCGTAGTCGTATGAGGGCGCGCGGCTGTGCGCCCCGGCAATTCGTCACGAGTGTCACGATCCGTCGACCATTACATGACTTATCTGTACGGTGCCACGGGTCTTTAGACCCGTGTAGAGTCTTCTCCGCCCTCTGACGCACGGGTCTAAAGACCCGTGGCACCAAGCAGTCTCAAGACCTCTCGCAATTATGAAGTGGTTTCTAATCATTTTCCAATGTCGATATGTCGCCGATGGGCTCGCCCCATTCCTGGGCACGCAGCACGCGGCGCATGATTTTGCCGCTGCGGGTCTTCGGCAGTGACTTGACAAACTCGATTTCCTGCGGCATCGCCAGAGGGGAGAGTTTCTTCCGGATGAAATTCATAATCTCCAGATCCAGTTCGTCGGAGGGCTGGAAACCAGGCTTGAGCGCCACGAACGCCTTGACAACCTCCATGTTGACAGCGTCGGGCTTGCCAATGGCCGCCGACTCGGCCACCGCCGGATGTTCCAGCAGGGCCGACTCGATCTCGAACGGCCCAACCAGGTGTCCACCGGTGTTGATTACATCGTCATCGCGCCCGACAAACCAGAAGTACCCATCGACATCGAGGCTGGCGCGGTCGCCGCAGATGTACCAGCCGTTCTTGAACTTTCCTTCGTAAGTCACACGGTTATTCCAGTATGTCCGGAACATCGACGGCCATCCCGGGCGCAGGGCGATCAACCCAACGGTTGCCGTGCTCTCAATCGGTTCGAAGGTCTTTGGATCGACAACCGTGGCGGTGATCCCTGGGAAGGGTCTACCCATCGAACCGGGTTTGATTGGCATTCCCGGGACGTTGGTGATGACGATCGATCCGGTTTCCGTCTGCCAGTACGTGTCGTGGAACTGAAGACCGTACGCTTCTTTCGACCACAGCACGGCCTCTGCGTTCAGCGGTTCGCCGACACTGCACAGATGACGGAGCGATGACAGATTGTACTTCCGCGCGACCGCGGTCCCCTCACGCATCAGCAAACGGATCGCAGTGGGCGCGGAGTACCAGACGGTGATGCGATGCTTCTGGATCAGGGAATACCATCGTTCGGTGCTGAAGCCCGCATCCAGGACGACCTGAGTGACGCCGTTAGACCACGGGCCAATGATGCCATACGATGTGCCGGTGACCCAACCGGGATCGGCATTGCACCAGTAAAGATCATCGGGGCGCAAATCGAGCACCCACTTGGCGGTCAGGTACTGCGAAATCAGCGAATAGTGCACGTGCTGTGCACCCTTGGGCTGGCCGGTGGTTCCCGAGGTGTAATGCAACACCGAGGGTGATTCGGCGGTCGTTGGATGAACCGCAAAGTTCTCGACGCGTGGTGCCTGGTCCAGCCGAAAACCGATCTCGCGCTCGCGCAGCGGAGGGCCATCGGGATCGATGACAATGATGTGCCGGAGCTCGGGGAGTTGCTGGAGGATCTTGCGGATCTTGGCCACGTGTTTTCGCTGGGTGATGACGGCGGCCGTCTTCGCATTATCCAGCCGTGTGAAAAGCGAGTCTTCGCCGAATGCGGAGAATAACGGCTGGGCGATCCCACCCATCTTGAGGATTCCCAGGAATCCTATGTAGAGTTCGGGCACACGGTCGAGGAAAAGACAGATTCTATCACCGGGGGCGAGACCCAGTCCCGTGAGGTAGCTGGCGATGGTATTGCTCAGGACTCGGAGATCACCAAATGTGTATGTCTTCGATGTGCCGTGGAAGTCTTCCCAGATCAATGCCTTCTTCTCCGCCATCCCCAGTTGACAGATGCGGTCTGAGCAGTACCAGCCGATGTTGATCGGGTCGCCCTTGCGGTATCCGAGTTCTCGCTCGGCAAGGGACCAGTCGAAGTTTGTGAGCCGGTCTGCATATGAGCCGATGTTGGTCATTCATCCACCTCTACTTGATACCGAGACATTACGTCAGCGCCCCTCGAGGACCACACTGGCCATGGCGAGGGATGACGTGTGGGACAGAGAAAGGAATGTTCTCTCAATTCCGCGTTGCGCCGCGAGTTCGCGTGCTTCGCCGGAAAGAACGAGTTCGGGTGAACCGTCGGTACGATGACGGACTTCAACATCCTTCCAGGAGAGCCCGTTCCGCAGTCCTGTGTTCAAAGCCTTGAGGAACGCTTCTTTGGCGGCGAAGCGGGCGGCGTAGTGCTGCGCCGGGAACCGTTTGCTCTCGCAGTATGCAGTCTCCTCAGCGGTGAACAGGCGGTCACGGAATTCTGGTCCGCCCTGATCCAACTCCTGCTTCATACGATCCACATCAAAGATGTCGTTTCCCATACCGAGGATCATGGCGGGCCGTTATCTCACGCCCTGGGGGAAGAGCACGATCTTCCCAGAGGTTTTTGGCGAGGTCATCATCAGTTCAAATCCCCTCTGGAAATCCTCCAACGGCAGTTTGTGGGTGACGACCGGCGAGATATCGAGCCGTTTGGAGGCGAGGAGATTGCGCACGGTGATCCATGTATCGAACATCAGCCGCCCGTTGATTCCATAGAGTGTCACGCCTCGGAAGACGATGGCATTGTTCCAGTCAAGTTCCACAGGGCCTGAGGGGATTCCGAATGCGGATACCCGTCCCCCCTTCCGGACACATTTGAATGCCTGCTCGATTGCCTTCTGTGCCCCGGCCATCTCCAGCACGACGTCGACGCCGACACCGCCTGTCCCGTCAAGAATTGTCTGAACGGCATCTGTGGTGAGCACATTGATCACCTGATCCGCTCCCATTTTGCGCGCGATGTCGAGGCGGGCCGGCTCCATCCCGGCAAGGATTATCTGGCTGGCACCGGAGACGCGTGCAACCCCAACGGCAAAGAGCGCGATCGGGCCATCGCCGAAGATCATCACGCTCTTCCCGGAGACCGGTTCCACCAATGTGCAGTAGACCGCGTTGCCGAGCGGTTCCTGGACCGAGGCATATTCGTCAGGGATGGATGAGTCG
>JAGVEK010000315.1 GCA_020058315.1 Candidatus Zixiibacteriota bacterium | reverse complement strand
TTGGGTTTTGGCAACCGGCGAAGCAACACGACCGGGCTGAACTTCCAGAATTCCAATTATCAGATCCTCGAGAACATTCGCTCGTTCATCGGTGAGTGGAACTCGACGTTTGGCAAGAACATGGCCAACTCGCTCATCTCGGGTTATACCCAGCAGGACGAAAGCCGCGCCTCGCGGGGCACGTTTTTCCCGATGGTGGATGTCCTGGAGGGCGGGTCGGTCTACACCACCTTTGGCTTCGAGCCGTTTACACCAAACAACGAGTTACGCTACAACACCTTTCAGATTCAAAACAACCTGACGATGTATCGCAAGGGACACGCGCTTACGTTTGGAGGCAGTGTCGAGCGGTATGAATCAGAGAACGTGTTCTTCCCCGGCGCTCAGAGCGCGTACGTCTACAATTCGCTGGCCGACTTCTATGCCGACGCGAACGGCTATGTGGCGAACCCGAATCGAACGACATCTCCGGTGACGCTGCGGCTGTTCCAGGTGCGATGGATGAACATCCCGGAAATGGAGAAGCCGGTGCAGCCGCTGCAGGTATGGTACTCGGGTGGCTATGCCCAGGACGTCTGGCAGGCGCGCGACCGGCTGACGGTGACGTATGGCATCAGACTCGATGTGCCGGTCTTTGGTGACACCGGCTTTGCCAACGCCAATGCCGATGCGTTGTCCTTCCGGGACGAAACTGGCGCGACCGTCCAGTATTCGACGAAGAAGCTGCCCGACCCGAACGTCCTGTGGTCCCCGCGAGTTGGCTTCAATTGGGACGTCACCGGCGACCGCCGCACGCAGGTGCGAGGCGGTACCGGGATCTTCACAGGTCGTCCGGCGTACGTGTGGATCTCGAATCAGATTGGGAACACCGGAGTCCTGACCGGGTTTGAATCCGTCTCCAACACGACGGCCAGGCCGTTTAATCCCAGTCCTGACCGTTATAAACCCGCCAATGTCACCGGAGCGCCGGCGACCAGTTACGAGCTGGCGTTGACCGATCCGAACTTCAAGTTCCCCCAGGTGTGGAGAACCAGCATCGCCGTCGACCACAAGCTGCCCTTTGGGTGGAGCGGGACGGCCGAGTTTTTGTACAACCGGGATGTGAACGGCGTCTACTACATCAACGCCAACCTGGCGCCTGCCAACACGACCTTCAGCGGCGTCGATGCCCGCCCACGGTGGTCTCTGGGCGGCACCAGCAACAGGATCAATGCGGCGGTCGCGAATGCGATTGTGCTGAAGAATCAGAATGACGGCTCGGCCTGGAACGTGAGTGGATCGGTCGAGAAGACATACCGGGCGGGCTTCTTCATCAAGGGAGGCTACCGCTACGGTGAATCGAGAAACACCGTCGATCCCGGTTCCATTGCGTTTGGTTCATGGAATGGCAATCCGCATCGCGGTGACCCGAACAATCCGGGCATGGCATTCGCGGGCACGTCTCCCGGGCATCGCGTGTTCGCGGCCGCCTCGTTCAGCTTCGAATACCTGAAATTCGGGGCCACGGCCTTCTCGGTGTTCTGGGAAGGTTACACAAGTGGAAATACCAGCTACAACTTCTCCGGCGATCTGAACGGCGATGGCGGCACCGCCAACGACCTGATCTACGTTCCAAAGGACGCGTCTGAGATGAACTTCCAGGCGTACACCTCAGGCACCCGAACCTTCACCGCCGCTGAGCAGGCTCAGGCCTGGGATGCGTTCATCGGGCAGGACAGCTATCTTAGCAAGCACCGAGGCCGGTATGCCGAACGCGGCGCCGTGTTCCTCCCGATGGTGTTCAAGACCGACCTGAGCATCTCTCAGGATCTATTCAAGAGCCTTCGCGGCAGACGCCATTCGGCGCAGTTCAGGGTGGACATGCTGAACTTCATGAATCTGCTGAACAGTAATTGGGGCGTTGGCCAGCGGCTGGTGACAACCACGCCCCTGATTGTGCCAACGGCCGCCCAGGGCGGTCCCGCCGATGCTTCTGGAAGAGCGCAATACAGACTGCGGGCCATCGGCACCGATCTGATCAGCAAGTCGCTCGAACAGACCGCCGGAGTGGGGGATGTGTACCGGGTGCAGTTCAGCATCAGGTATACCTTCTAGTGGCATCACTTCTTGGGGGTCGCGCATTGGCGCGGCCCCCTTTTTTTGGCGCTTTTTTCGGGTGACCTCGACTCGCGAAGAGCTCGTTTGCGAATCAAGGGAGGCGCTAGGAAATAAATCCAAAGACCGGGAGGCCAGCAGCTGGGATCGGGAGGAGCCTTAGACTGGACTAGGGAGAGCGCCGACACCACGCCGCACTGGCGTCGTGGCTGGCCGGCCCTGGCCGGGGCCTCAGGACGCTTTGGCTGCCATCTGCGGGGCGTAGGACGCCACGCGGGCGGACTGAATCGTGTGGTTCCGACGATGCCCGTGGGCGTCGCAGGTGTGACCTTTTTCCTCGACGTACGCCACTTCGCGGTTGGTGGAGAGCTCGCGATACCGTCCCACCACGCAACCACACGAAAGAGTGGTAAACCCGAGGAGCCGCACTAGGCTCATGGTTATCTCCTGCTGTTTGCCTTGCAAAGTCCGTTCCCTCTCGCTTCCGTGAATCATCTCCGCGACAACCGACCAGCCTATTAAGAATATCGGCCGACACATGCCAATCATGAGCCAGAATGTGGGCTCATTCGAGGTTTTCGAGGTTTGGGTCTTGTCCGGAATTCTGGACCCTTGGATTCCCAGTCCCAACTTTTGGATCGCCGTGACTTGACACCAGGCCGCGAAGCCCTGATAGTGCTGCATCAGGTTATTGGGGACGGGGATTTAGCGCTGACCCTTCTGGAGCGTCCTCCTGCCAGCTGCGGAGACATGAAACGAAGGCTGTTCACGCTACCTGGGTGCCCACATTGCGAACGAGCGAGGGCATTCCTGGCCGAGCGCCAGGTGCCGTACGTTGAGTACGACGTCTCAAGCAGTGAGGAGGCGAGGCGTACGCTGCTGACCTTGACCGGTCGCACGGAGGTACCAGCGCTGATTGCGGGGTATCAGGCGGCGGTGGGCTTCAACGAAGGCACCTGGGTGAGGCTGTTGAGGCACGCCGAACAGGTGGATCGGGTCGACCCGTACAAGCTACCTCCCGATCTGGGCGACGATCCCTATAACCGCGATTGAGCTGGCAAGGTTCTCGCAAGCGTTCTGGACTATCGGCCCTGGAGGCGGTAGCCGACAAGCAGGGCGCAGAGGACTTTTTCGTTTGCCAGCGTGTGCAGATTTGCTACACTCTGCGTCCAAGTTCTTGTCTGTCTACTTGATACGGATGATCCGACTCACGTCTCACCATTTGAATCGACTCACCCGCACGGGTGTGATGTGTCTGTTCGGCGTCGCGGTCGGCGCCCTCGTCCCCGCTGGGTCGGCCCAGTCGGCGACTCAGCAAGCTACCGGCGGCAAGAAGGCGGTTGCGCCGGCGACGATTGGCGCGTCCGCTTCCAAGGCGGC
>JAGVEK010000014.1 GCA_020058315.1 Candidatus Zixiibacteriota bacterium | reverse complement strand
TGGAAGTCGAAGGATGTCGCCATGTTGAAGGACCCCGACCTCATCCCGATCATCCACTACGGCATCAGCGGGTTGAACTGCTTCTCCGAGTTCGACTGCTGTTACTGCCTGAATAGCTACAACGTCAACGCTGCTGTCCTTGATGAAATCCTCCAGGACCTGCTGGCGCCTGAGTTTCATGTCCCACTTGAGATCCGCACAGACATGGTGACGCGACGCCGCACCGCCACCGTCATGCACCCCAGAGACGCCGAGGTGGACCTGGCCCGACTCGCGCAGGGCGCTCTGCGCCAGCAGGAAATGGGAACCGTCATCCAGGCCATAGGTCGGGTCCGCCCATTCACCCATCCCCGCGAAGTGATCCTGATGCAACTCGGCGAACACCCACAACTACCGTATGATCGGGAGTTCATCTCCTTGGCATCGTTTCGCAGCTTCTTCCAGCTTGAGACCAGACGGAGTCATAACGCCCAATCGTCGTGGCTGCGCGTCCAGGACGGACGGTCACGGGGCTTGAGTCAATCCCAGGTCGCCACCGACACCAACCTCAGCCTGAGCACCGTGAAGCGATGCTGGGCGATCACACCCAGTGAAGGATCCCAACCATGACCACACCCGAGTTCCAGGCGATCAATCTCGCCCTGCCGTCGATGCTGGGTCGCCTGACCGCAGCGGCCTCAGTACACACCACCCCCTCACTCGAGTTGCCCCGCGATCCTGAACTGTTTCTCGGCCGGACCACCCTGGTTGACACCGACGAGGCCGCGGCTGACATGGCGGCGTATGTCGCACAACGTACCGTTGCCTTCATCGGCATCGACAGTGAGTTTCGCTTTCAGCGTATCGTTCAGGTTGCCAAGGGGCGCCAACTCTCGGACCCCCAGGGCCAGATCCCGTTGATCGTGTCCCTGGCGGTGGTTGAACTTTTCGACAGTTACCTCCACATCGCCACCTTCGTTGTCGATGTTCGCCGTCCGGCGGTACGTAGCGGCCTTCAGGATGTTCTCGACTTGGAGGTGCCATTTGTCGGTCACTTCCTGAAAGCTGAACTCCATACCGTGTGGAGCCTGGGGTTGCGTGCGCCGCGGACGCTGTGGGACACCTGCATCGCCGAGAAGTCGTTCTGCCTGGGCGTATTCAACAAACGCAAGAAGCCGCACGCCAAGGAGCGCGACGAAGAAGATGAATCGACCGAAGTCCGCGCCCAGGAGACCCAGAAGGAACTGCAGGACCGCCATCTCTCGCTGGTGGCGACGGCGCAGCGGCGCGGAATCCTGCACCAGTTCGCAGTCGACAAGGATCGCTTACGGACTGAGTTCCTGGGTTTCGCCTCTGATGAAGCTTTTACGGCGGAGCAGATCGCGTACGCCGCTGAGGACGCCATCGTCGCAGCCCGCTTGTATCTGCCGCAGATCCGTGTGGCGACGACGACCGGCCTGCTCAACCATCTTGTCAACATCGAGATGCCCTGGGTTGAGGTCAATGCTCGCATCGAGTGGAATGGGGTGCGTATCGACCCGAAACGGGCCGTGCAGGTCGCCTCTGCATGTGACCGGCATCTCGAAACCGTCGACGAGGTGATCCGGGACCAGTTGCAGCGGGCAGGAATCCCCACCCCGAAGAAGGGTCACCGGGCGTTTCTGGCACGCACAGCTCTGATTGCCTACCTGAGCAAGAAGGGGTTGATCGGGTTCTTCACCGAAGGCGGGGACATCAAACTCGACAAGGACCATCTCAAGGAATCCATAGGCCGGGACGAGCTCATCGACCTCGTCTATGTCGCCAAGCGTATCGAATCCCTGACCCATGATTGCATCCTGGATCCAGGGGCCGCCGGAACTGATGGCCGCGTCCATCCGCAACAGCAGCAAATTGGCGCCGATACCGGCCGACAGACCACGACGCTGCCCAACATCTTGGGATTGCCTGGTGTGCTGCGCCCCTTGATCGCTGCCTCCGACGGGTGCGGCATCGGCGAGGTCGACCTGTGCCAGATCGAGGTTGGTGTCGCCGGCGCCGTGTACCGCAACACGGCCTTGATCGACTTGTTCAATGCCGGCGATGTCTACCTCGGCATGATGCGGCGGTACTTTGCTGCCGATCTGTCGCCTGAACTCCTGGCCCTTCCCGATGATGAAGCCAAGAAGCACCCCGCCCTGAAACCGCTGCGGAACCAGATGAAGCCACTGACGTTGGGCATCATCTATTGGATCACCGCGATGGGCTTGGCTGGGATGCTGGGCGTGTCGGAGACCAAGGCCAAGCAGATGTTCCGGCAGTTCCTCTCGCTCTTCCCAGGGCTGACGGATTCCCAGAAGGCCTACGCACAGCGTGCCGCCCTCCGCGGCTATGCCGCAACGTTCTCTGGACTGCGCCGCTACCGGGTCGATCTGGGCCGAGCGAGCCAGGCTGAGTTGCGCTGGATGGTCAACATGCCGGTCCAGGGTGGTGCCGCCATCGCCTTCAAGATCGCCGGTATCAGGTTGAACACCCTCTATCCGGCCTATCAGGCTCGGATGATTGCCGTTGTCCACGACGCCATCGTCTTCGAGGCCCCGCTGAACCATCTGCACGCCGTGGCCGAACTGACGCGCCAGGTGCTCTGTGACGCCGTGCAATCGTGTTTTCCCGAACTCCGTCCCAGGGCCGAGATCAACATCAGCCACCCGGAGTGCTGGAACAAGGATGGTGATACATCCAGTTTGGATCAGTGGTTGGATGACCCGCATGTCCTGCTGAAGGGGAAGGGGATCATTGGGAAATGATACCGGCGTATCTGGGCGCAGATCAACGGAACTCCACCTTCCGAGGATGGAGACCGAGGGGGGGACGTCACGTACAACCGGGTTCGTTTGGGTGGTGTCACGAAGCCTATACAATATATATTTATTAGGTTTCGTGACACCACCTAAATGAACCCATGTCACGGTGATCATGTCCGTTCGATGCGTTGGACGATTCACCACAGGTCTAGTTCTGAATCGCAATGGCCCTGCCGACCGTAACACAGCCGTAACGTTGACTGGATGCGCCAACGGTCGGGTAAATCCCTGAAGTCCCTATAATCGACCGGAAACGGTTTTGGCGGGCATGGCGCCTATGAAAGGCTTTCGCAGGTCGCGTTCATTTTGAATTGTCTCCGTGACGGAGACTT
>JAGVEK010000381.1 GCA_020058315.1 Candidatus Zixiibacteriota bacterium | reverse complement strand
CCCGTGGGCAAGCGGGTGCGCGGCAAGGTGATGAGCCTGACCGACTACGGCGCGTTCGTGGAGCTGGAGCCCGGGGTCGAAGGGCTGATCCACGTCAGCGAGATGAGCTGGACGAAGAAGATCAAGCACCCGTCCAAGATGTTGGAGATGGGCGCCGAGATCGAGTGCCAGGTGCTCGAGGTCGACGCGCGGTCGAAGCGCATCAGCCTCGGGCTCAAGCAGCTCGAGCCCGATCCCTGGATGGTGTTCACCGACAAGTACAAGCCGGGCGACAAGGTCGTCGGCAAGGTCCGCTCGCTCACCGATTACGGCGTGTTCGTCGGCATCGAGGACGGCGTCGACGGCATGGTCCACAAGAGCGACATCTCCTGGACCCAGCGCGTCAACCACCCGTCCGAGCTGTTCCAGAAGGACGACAAGGTCGAGGCCGTCATCCTCAACATCAACCACGACGAGAAGAAGGTCTCGCTGGGCATCAAGCAGCTCGAACCTGATCCCTGGTCGACAGTCGATCACAAGTATCCGGTCGGTTCGCGCCACGATGGCAAGGTCCGCAATCTCACAGCTTTCGGCGCCTTTATCGAGCTGGAAGAGGGGATCGACGGACTCGTGCACATCTCCGATCTGTCATGGACCCGCCGTGTGCAGCACCCCTCGGAAATCATGAAGAAGGGTGACAAGGTTCCGGTGATTGTGCTCCATGTCGATGCCGAAAATCGCAAGATTTCTCTCGGACACAAACAGGTGCTCGACGATCCCTGGCCGATGTACCATGAGCGCTTCCGGGTCGGCAACGAAAAGAATGGCCGGATCGTGCGCATGCTCGACCGCGGCGTCGTGGTTGACCTCGAAAGCGAAGTCGAGGGATTTGTTCCCCTCAATCAGCTCGGGAAGAAGGATCTGGAGAAGCCCGATGAGGCATTCAAGGCCGGAGACATTCTCAACCTGCGCGTGATCGAATTCGACCCGACCAACAGGCGTATCGTCCTGTCGGTCGATGCCTTCTTCAAGGATAAGGACCGCTCCGAACTGGAGAAGTTTCTCGCCGCCCATCCCACGATCCCGACAACCGTCGCGGAGGTCGCTGATCTCCCCGCCGCGAAGGCTGACGAGGCAGAGGCCGTCGCTGAGGACACTGCCATCGTGGATGCGCCAGAACCCGCGTTAGATGAACCTGCCGAAGGAGAAGTCTCCTGACAGTTTTGGCGTTGCTGAATCACTGCTGACAAACGCCGGGCCACGGACCAGATCCGTGGCCCGGTTTTCATTAGAATGTGGCGCAGGCGTCTCGCCTGCACATGGGCAGGATTCCCATGCCACCGAGTGGACAGACCATCCGGCTTCGGTGGCCCACCAGAAGCGAGTTCGCCTCAGGCAGACCCGCCGCTGCGGGGTGGAACACCTGCACGACAAGGCAGACTATTTCTGCAACACCATCTTCCGGCTGATCTGCCCGGTCGGAGTCGTCAGTCGATAGAAGTAGACGCCTGACGCCAGTTCGCGTCCGTTTGAATCGCGAGCATCCCAGGGAACTGCATGGATTCCCGGCGGGAACGAGGCGTCAAGCAACCTCGTCACTTCGCGGCCAAGAATATCGTAGACCGAGAGCGTGACATGGCCCGCTTCTGGGAGACTGAAATTGATGACGGTCGAAGAATTGAATGGATTGGGTACATTCTGGGACAGGGTGAAACCTTGGGGTTGTGCACTCGTTCCTGCCACCGCGACATCAAGTTTGTTGCCCCAATACCCAGCGACCTCGACATTCGACGAGCTGATGTCTTTGCCGGGATCGACGACCGGAATGGTCAGGACGGTCCCCGACCCCGACACGATCTGCACCCCGCGCTCAAAGCTGTAGATGAGCACGCGGAGCTGCTGCCCATCATCGTGCGCAGCCACCTGCATCCCCGCCGCGGGTCCACTCAGGACCGGAGTACCAAACTGTCCACCGCGATGATCGAACACGAGTTGGAGTCCGCCGGCATCGACGCGCGAATCCCAGTCGACGACCAGGCTTCCGTCATTCACGCGCCAACTCAATGACGCGCTGGTCGGGTCGTCCGCGGGCTTGAGAAAGTGCCAGACCAGGTCTCCACTGATGAGTCGCACCATGTAGAGGAAGTCGGCCAAAGTCAGAGTCACACCGTCATCGCTGATGTCGGTACTGATTATCTGGATCGCGCGCAGATTCGGATCAGACTCGAAGGCACTGAGGCCGTAGACGAAGTAGTTGCGAAAAACGATTGCGTCACCGATCTCAGGGCAGACACCATTCAGGTCGATGTCGCCGCAGCTTTCGCTGAGAATGAAGTAGTCCAGGCAGACATAATTCTCCCCAAAAATGATCCGCCGTTCCGTTACCGATGCAGGGTTCACAGTCAGGCAGGAGTCGGCGATACCGACCCCAGGGGGGCGAATGCTGTCCGGATACTTGATGTCGTCAAGCTCGTCCCAAATCATTGCGGGCCATGTTGACTGAATCGCCTGTTCAACGAAAGTCGTCTCGCCATCAGCGCTGGTCAGTGCGTTGTCATCGCACGTATCCCAAAGGAAGCGGATTCGGAAGCATTGATTAGAATAGTTCATATCGAGGGTCGGTCTGAACCACAAGGTCAGAAGGTTTCCTGCAGACAGCATCAATGTTGGAGGATGCGATGGATTCAGTCCGCGATCGGCTATAGCGGCAATTCGTACAATTGAATCCGGTCGCTGACCAGTGTAGTTTGAATCGTGAACGGTTTGATAATTGAAGAATTCCCATCCAAGTGAGTCGAGCTGTGCCCCTGGCTGCACTCCGACGAACGAGGTTGCGGCGGGATCTTCGAAGGCAATGAGGAAGTCAAATCGGCTCACCGCCACAGAGTCAGCGTCCAGTGTGATTGGCACACCGAAAGTTAGTTGGCTGGTCGCGCGAACGATATGGTCGCCCATGTGAATTCTGACTGGGGTCGTCACCATTGTTGGTTCTGTGACTTCTGCTGTGCTCGGAAGGTCAACCGCCAAGCTGAGGACCAGCAGGGCACCGACCAGACTGAGTCGGCGCATCGTATGTGACATTGCGTTTGTCATCGACCTCTTCCTCCGGCTCCAATTCGAAAGCTCGTTGCTGAACCCGACCGATCCCGCACCT
>JAGVEK010000024.1 GCA_020058315.1 Candidatus Zixiibacteriota bacterium | reverse complement strand
GACCAGCATCGGCCGCACGGGTATGGATGTGCCTCCCGTGTTTGCGCACGATGTCACCGGTGTCACCGACTCGGTGCCGGGCGTCATCGACAAGTCGGCCGTGGCGTTTCCCATCGACAGTTTGTCCTCGTTGGCGCCGGGCGACTACGCCGTTCAGGCGGTGCTGGACACCAACATCGACTTGAAATCCGTGAACGCGCCCGGCAACTTCTACAGCGCGGTGACGAAGCTCACCCTCGACCCGGCGCGTAGCGGCATCGTCAGGCTGGCGCTCACCAGTACCGTGGCGGCCGAGCAGTTGCCACCCGACACCGACGTGGTGAAGTACATCAAGATTCCGTCCAAACTGCTGAGCGACTTCCACAAGCGGCCGATATTTCTGAGGGCCGGCGTGGTGCTGCCGCGCGACTTCGCGAAGGAACCCGCCCGGCGGTTTCCCCTGCGGGTGCGCATCGGCGGCTATGGGGCTCGTTTCACGGGCGTTGGCCGCCTCATGTCGGCGAACAGTGAATTCCGCAAGGTCTGGGACGCGCCCGACGCTTCTCAGTTCATCGTGCTGCATCTGGATGGCGACGGCCCATTGGGCGATCCGTACCAGGTCAACTCCGACAACCATGGTCCCTACGGCGATGCCATCACGCAGGAGCTGATTCCGTACGTCGAGAAGACCTACCACGGGATCGGGCAGCCGTACGCGCGTGTGCTCGACGGCGGATCCACCGGGGGCTGGGTCTCGCTTGCGCTGCAGGTGTTCTATCCCGACTACTTCAACGGCACGTGGTCATACTGTCCGGACGGCGTCGACTTCCGGGCGTTTCAACTCGTGAACATCTACGAAGACGCCAACGCGTACGTGAACCGGCGGGGGTTTGAACGCCCGGCCGCACGTGAGTTGAGCGGCGACGTCCGGATGACCATGAAGCACGAGGTCGGCCTCGAGAACGTGATGGGTGCCGGCGACAGTTGGACGCTTTCGGGAGGGCAGTGGGGCGCATGGAATGCCACCTACGGCCCGCGCGGCGCCGATGGGAAACCGGTTGCCCTCTGGGATCCGAAAACAGGCGCGATCGACAAGTCGGCTGTCGAGCACTGGAAGAAATACGATCTGCGCCTGACGCTGGAGCAGAATTGGGCCGCACTCGCGCCGAAGCTGAAGGGCAAGATCCACATCTGGGTAGGCGACGCCGACAACTACTTCCTGAACAACGCCGTCCACATGCTGGATGCCTTCCTGTCGAAGGCCACGCCGCCCTACGACGGCAGCATCGCATACGGCCCAGGGATGGGCCACTGCTGGGTAGGTCTGACCGAACGCCAGATCCAGGACCAGAAGGCGGCCGCCATCGCCGCAGGGGCCCCCCGCCGGTAGTTCGCCGCGGCGAAGGCTCTTGGCTGCGAGTACCCGGCTGTCGCAATTCCGGCGGCGACGCAGCACTACCCGCGCACGTTCTGTTCCTTCGCGACCGGCTGGGCGGCCGGGCGGGGCGCTAATCCCGCCTATCGTCTTACGCCGGGCAGGAGCCCAGAGGGATCCAGACCGGAACAAGCCGTGGACATCCTACGTCTAAAACTGAAGACTATCTACGACTATGGCCAAGACGCTCGTGTCGCGAGGACATCCGTGCGATTGACGCTGTCCCATGTCAGCGTCTCGGTTTCGGCCGCTGGGAGGCGGGAAGCCGCGTCTGAGAACACACGTTATGTGCTTTCGCGGCCGGCTGGGCGGCCGGGCGGGGCGCTAATCCCGCCTATCGTCCCCGCCAATCCAATGGGAGGAATGGTCATGAAAGCAATTGTATGCACAAAATGCGGCCCACCGAAAATAACTGAACAAGAGAACTAGAATAAAAGGAGAAACAAATGAATTCAGCCAAGAACACCGCACGAGTTGCGGGCTTACTGTTTCTGTTAAAGGTTTTGAGGTATTGCTTCCTTCTTGCCGTTGCAGGCTCCCTGCTCCTGGCGCAGCCATCGATGGCGGCAGAAGGAATCAAAGGCAATCTAGTCAATGTCGACTGGCTTGAAAACAATCTTAAGAATGCCGATGTTCTGGTACTCGACGCGTCACCCGGTCAGATCTACACGGCAAAACACATTCCCGGCGCAGTAAGCGTCAATCTATTCACCTATGGTGGCCTGGAAACGCCGGTCGCTGATATGGAACAACTCTACCAGTCCTGGGGAATCAGTCCTGGGAAGAAGATAGTCTTGTACGACCAGGGCGGCACATTCTGGGCCACCAGGCTCTTTTTCTCCCTCTATTATCACGGCTTCCCCGCAAAGAACCTTTTCGTCCTGGACGGCGGGCTCTCCAAGTGGCAGGCGCAAGGATTGCCGGTGACGAAGGATGTCACGCCTGCCCCGACGAAAGGCTCCTTCAAGATCAAGAAGACCAACGAAGATGTGAGGGTGAGGCTGCCGGAATTCCTTACCGCATCCGGGGATCCGGTCAACAATGTGTTACTGGAAGCACTTGGCGCCGACTGGCATTTTGGACAGGTACGTGCCTTTAACAAGGCGGGCCATATCCCCAACGCCAACCTGCTGCCCAGCGCCGACTTTTACAACCCGGACAAGACGTTCAAATCAGCTGAAGAAATAAAGAGAATCCTGGCCTACTTGGGTATCAGGTCTGAACAACACATCTACACCCACTGTGGGGGCGGAGTAGCCGCAAGTGTGCCGTTTTTTGCCCTCAAGTTCATGTTGAATTACCCGAAGGTCAAACTTTACACGGAGTCCCAGATGGGGTGGCTGAACGATGAAAGAGAACTCCCTTACTGGACATATGATGCCCCGTTTCTGCTGAGGGAAACACACTGGCTGCAGTCTTGGGGTGGCCAGATGATGAGGATGTACGGAATCGCACAAGTCAGCATCGTGGATGTGAGGCCTGCAAGCGCATTCAATCAGGGACACGTGCCTTTTGCGCTTAACATCCCTGGAGATGTGTTCAAAGGCAATATCAACAATCCCGGCAAGCTGGCTGGAATTCTGGGTCCGGCCGGCGTCAATGCGTCGCACGAAGCGGTTGTACTGTCAGGCGCAGGGTTGACGAAAGACTCGGCCCTGGCGTTCGTAATGCTGGAGAAACTGGGACAGAAAAAAGTATCTATCTTCATGGATTCCGTGGATAAATGGGCACAACTTGGTTTCGCCATGACAACGGATGCAACTGTTGTGGGCCCCAAGAAGGTCCCCCAGGACTTATCCATACCTCCCACGAATTATCCCGGGAATTTCCGCAAGGACGTGATAATTGCGGACCCGAAGAGCACCCATGGACTTTATCCCAAGGTACTTATTGCTTCGGGTAAGAATGTGCCTGCTAAGGCTCAGGACGGCAAGGTTGTTCATGTCCCGTACACGGATCTCCTGAATGCCGACGGCACGCCCAAAGCCGCGAAAGATATCTGGAACATCCTGACCAAGGCCGGGATCCCACGATATGCGGAGCTTGTTTGCTTCTCTGATGATCCCGGTGAGGCGGCAGCCAACTATTTCATCCTCAAGCTGATGGGCTACCCTGATATAAAGGTGTTGGT
>JAGVEK010000025.1 GCA_020058315.1 Candidatus Zixiibacteriota bacterium | reverse complement strand
TCCTGTATGGCCATCTCGATCTCGTAAGGGTCCGCGGGAAGACCCAGTTCGTTGCCGGGGCCCGTGTCGCCATCGCCGCGCAGGAGGTAAAACGCAGCCAGCCCCGCGTAGACATTCAGACGCGTGGCACCAAGCGTATGATCATGGAACCAGAGCGTGGCAGCTTCTTGTGTGTTCGGGTAGGTATAAGTGTTGCCAACCGGCACCCCCTCTACCGTGGCGTTGTAAGCCGACCCCGTGTAGGCAGGGAAACCGCCGGAATTTGGCGTGAACCAAGCATCCGGACCTCCGTCGATCGCCGAGGGGACCTCGCCACCGTGCAGGTGTACGACCGCCGCGACCGGACCGGTGTAGGGCGTCATCATCCCCATCTGCATCAGGGGGTCCGCCCAGTGCAGCGTTTGATCCACCAGGAGATAGTCCTGGAGCACGGGATCGATCAGATCATTGACGTAGGTCATGGTCGTGGGCACGCCGCGTTGAGCTTCTACGGTGAAGCCAGGATAATGCGCCGGGTAGGTGGTGGTGCCGTCGCTGATTTCGTAACCCCAGACATAAGTCCCCGCACTGAAGGGCCCAGGAAGCCCTGCATAGAGCGCAGCCGGCAGAACCATCTGCTGGAATTCCTTCATGGTCACGGTTAGTAGTTGTGTGCCATCGACCCTGTTGCCTACGAACGTAGGCAGAGGATCAACAAATTTCGGGATGCTCTTCCCTAGCAGCGGGGCCTGCAGCTGTTGGGCAGACGCAAGTGGGGCAGCCAAGACAATGGCAGCGAGCAGCAGCGGTGTCGCAGTCCTAATTGTCGTTCTTGTTCTTATCATGTCTTTCCTCCAGGTGTCTCCTGCTTCAGGATCTGGTCCTTCCCATCACCCGAAACCATTCCCCCAGGGTGCGAGAAGAGGGAGTCGCGGCCAAGGTCGCAGGTACCCTGGACGACTGGCATCCTACCAAGGTTGGACTCGAATGAGGTCCTATCGTAATACTAGCATATCGGAGTCAGCTCAAACGGGAATAATTCCTGGTATAGACCCACAAAAGATCCTGAAATAAGGGAGAATTGGACCGAGATCGGCCGTGGTGTGCTCCCTGTCCTGAAGTGAACGAAGCCGCTGCGCGGCAGCCTCCAAACCCTGGCCCCTTATGTGATCCTCATTCCCAAAGGCAAGGGGGGCCCCCTATGCTCGGCAGCTATGAGTGGCATCACATGCTGACCGAATAACTTGGGAGGACGCCCCATGGGGATCATCCGTGATCGCCTGCCCATCCACTTGCGGCTCGCCGGTTTCAGCGGCCGCACCGGATGAACGAGTGGGTCGTACCCCATCGCCGTGAGTTCATCAACTCGTAACGCGGGCCAACTTATAACGCTCCGCGCTCTGGATGTACCGACTGAAGCTGCGGGGGCCATTGTGGTCACCGCGACCTGGGTAGGTGGGATCGCGTCGCCCCAAGGGACCCTTCATGCCCCTGGTCCGCCACCCGCGACACTCTTGGACCGGCGTTTACAGGCGAAGGAGTAACTGCCGAACCGAGGGACTGACTCATATCTGCCAGAGGCCGTGGTGGATTCCGCCCTGGATGTAGATGGCGAACTTGCCGTGGCCCGGGATCTCCATCGGCGGGTGGGCAATCTCACCGCCGGCCGCTTTGGCGGTTTCGACCGCAGCCTTAATGTCATCGACTAGGATATACGGCCGCACCACGGGCGCCTCGGTCTCATGCATCGGCGCACGCACACCGATCAGCCCGCCGCCGCCCAATTCCACCGTGCGGGCGTTGCCCAGCCCGGCCTCGGGATCACTGAAACTCACGCCGTGCAATCTCTCTAAAGCACCGCACGTTGCGTCCACATCGGAGGTAACGATTTCGAGATACTGCACCTGCATGACTTCCTCCGCTTCAGATTCAAATACGCCAAATTTGGGCCTATCGCTACAAACATGGACCTCGCACCTCCAGCGGCCAAGAAGGGACCCGGATTGCGCCGGGTCCCCATTATTAGGCTTGATGCAACCTAGTCATATCACCGATACAGCGATTTGACGTCGCCCCAGATCGAAGACTCGGTCTCGACGGTGCTGCAATCGCAAGCCTCGACGCACAGTTCCACAGGCACAGTGACCCCGTCGCAGGTGAGGTTGAGCATGATGCAGCAGGTCGTCCCTACCGGTACACTCGCGTCGGCCCACACGTCGAAAAAGCCCGTCCAGCCCGCCCACAACGCGGGACCCACTGGTGTGTAGTCCTCATTCAAGAGGGCGACGTGCCAACCGGGACAAATGCCCGAGAACGACCAGGTGATGAGGCCGGTGCAGCCCGTGAGGACGTGGACGTAAGAATGCCCGGCGCCGGGGCAAACCAGCAGATCGCAGTAGTGGACGTTGACTTGCCCGCCGCCGCCAGTGGCCTCGGTCCAGATGATGTCGACATTGCCGCCCCAGCGGTCGTCCGGACCGCAGATGACAGCCGCGGTCTTGTTGCCCCAGGGTGTAATCGTGGGCGCGGACGGCGGCAGCACATCGAGGGGAACGTCAATGAAGACATCGAAGAAGCTGTCCGGCATGAGGGGCGGCACGTTGAACGCACCGATCGAGCCGAAATCCGGCAGGAAGGCCCCGTATTCTTGGGAATGGATTTCGCCGGACGCCGATTCCGAAAGGGACGGCCCCGGGTTGTGGAACTGGACATGGAAGCGAACCATGCCTGCGTTGGTCGCCCAGTCGACTGCCGAGACTTCGAGTTGACCCAGCGCCACGGCCGTGACAGGCAGCAGCACGGAGAGCGCAGCGAGCAGGGTCAGGAGGCTCAAGAATCTGATTCTCATGTCAATCCCCCCTTAGTATCGAGATCGCCGCCGGCCGACGCCTATCGTCAGCAAGCGGAATCGGGGGAGCGCCGCTTTAACCCCATCCCAATCGCGGAGCACACCGAATCCACGGGGTGGCCGGTTCGGAACGCACGTACAACGCGTGTCCGCATCGCCAGGCCAAGGATGCACATGGGCAGGACGGGCGAGATGAGGGAAGCTGCGCAACCCTCAGGCTGTGGAGCATACCAGGCGGGCAACTCCTAGTCAATTGGTATCCTTTTCACAACCAAATGGTGTTTCCCTCAATAATCTTGCCAGTGGGTTGGCTCTGGATCTTCCGTTCTACAGGATCTGCCTAATTGATTGTGTGCAAACGACTAAGCATTTTTGGTGGGCAGAATGGGGGAAACCCGAGCCCTTGGGTTGGAGGCGAGATCCACGAGCTGCCGCGCGAATGGTGATCGTCACGTTTGATCAGCTTCCGGGCGACAGTGGCCGAAGTCCTTCAAGCGTCGAGCAGCCCGTAGACCCGCTTGACCGCGGGCATCGCATGGGTGGGATTCCAGTGCTGAATCGCCCGGGTCATAAAGGAAATCCTAGTGCAATAGTAGGCGGTGGTCAAGATATTTTAATTTCAAAATGCAAAAATGGCCACGATCATCTAAATAAAGCCGCCAACACAACTTCAGAGCAACCTCGCTGATTCGGGTCCCCGAAAACATGGGCATCCCCCGATCAGCCCGTAAAGAGCCCCTTTCGGGCCGTTCGCAGGCCGCTACTCAATTATCGCTTGTATCTCTCCGCGCTCTGAATGTACCGGCTGAAGCTGCGCGGGCCATTGTGGTCGCCGCGGCCCTGGTAGGCCGGGTCTCGCCGGCCCAGGGGACCCTTGATGCACGAGAAGGTACCTTCAAGCAAGTCTTCGTAGATAATTTCGCACGCTCCCCAACCACAAGTCCAAAACAGCCCATACCACATCCGGAAGGGCTCTTGCCCTCGAACTTGGACCAGAGCTACCTGACCAAAGTAATCATCTCGGAGGTATTATCGGCCCCAACTCGCAGTCGCACTAAGTATACCCCATGATTGCATAAATCTGGGGGTTTGAAAGGCTGAAAAGGTTGAAAGACGGCTCCAGACATGGGATTATGCGGTTACGAAGCCAGCAAAAACCCG
>JAGVEK010000515.1 GCA_020058315.1 Candidatus Zixiibacteriota bacterium | reverse complement strand
TGATCTGCTCGCCGGTGTCAGCGACAATCTGTTTCACAAACCCGATCAGGTTGCGCACGCCGTACGGCATGGCATGACCGCAAGTATCGCAGACCGCGATACGCTTGGCGCCCGCCTCGATAGCGGCGGTGTACATGCGGCGGATGTCCTCGGGACGCGCGCGGGTCGTGTCCTCGGTGACATACATCACCGGCAGGCCGTTTTGCACCGCATACTCGACCGCATCGACCGATAGCTTGAGGATATGGTCCATCGTCCATTCTTCGGCGTATTGACGGATTGGCGAAGACCCGATAAACGTCGCCGCTTCGATCGGCACACCCGTTCGCTGGACGATCTCAATCAGCGGCGTGATGTCGGCCTTGACCGTGCGCACGGCACAATTGGGGAACAGATTGAGCTTCTCGTCACGGATGATCTCGGCCATGCGCGTGATGTCGGCGCGGGCGCGCGGGCCGGATCCGGGCAGCCCCAGGTTGACCGAATCGATCCCCAGATCATGCATCATGTGCAGAAGCTCGATCTTCTTTTCGACCGGCGGATCGGTCACGGAGGGGTTCTGCAGGCCATCGCGCAGGGTCTCGTCATCCAACTCGACTCTCTTGGGCGACAGGACGATTTCGGCCTGATGCTTGTTCCAGTCGTAAATCAGGTCTTTTTCGAGTGGAATTGCCATGGGACCTCCGAACTTTCGGGATCGATCATGTTATGTTTGAAAAGACCAAGGGGCTGAAAGCCCCTTGGCGTCATCCCCGTCTTGACCGAATAGTCGCTGTGTCATCACCAACCAAGGTCACCTGCTATCAACAGCGGTGGCACGGGCATCCTGCCCGTGATTCACGAGCGGGACGCCCGTGCCACCATATACGGGCAAAAATAGGGCGATTTACGAGCGCAGGTCAACCGTGTTTGATCAACCCGCGTGCCACCACCAGGCGCTGGATCTCGGAGGTTCCCTCGAACAACTCTGTCAGACGCGCCTCGCGGTAGAGTCGTTCGACCTCGTATTCGCGCAGGTAGCCATACCCTCCCAGCACCTGGATCGCCCGGTGCGTGACATAGGTGGCCATCTCCGATGCCACCACCTTGGCCATCGCAGCCTCGGTGGCGTAATCAAGCCCCTGGTCTTTGCGCCATGCCGCGTTGTAGACCAGCCAGCGCGCCGATTCGAGGCGCGAATACATGTTGGCAAGGTGGCTCTGGATCAATTGGAATGAGGAAATCGGCTGGTCGAACTGCTTGCGTTCTTTGGAGTACTTCAGCGCCACTTCCAACGCGCGCGCACCGATCCCGATCGCGCTGGCGGCGACAGAAATGCGGCCCGAGTTGAGCGATTCCATGGCCACACGGAAGCCGCCGCCGAGCTTGCCCAGGATGTTCCCCTTCGGGACACGCAAGTCCTCCAGAATCAACTGGGTCGTCGGTGAGGCATGGAATCCCATTTTCTCCTCGATGTGACCGATGACGAGGCCCGGCATGTCCTTGTGCACCAGAAACGCGGTGATGCCGCGTGCGCCTGCCTTCTTGTCGGTCTTGGCCATGATGATGATGAAGTCGGCAAAAGAGCCGTTGGTGACGAAGATCTTGCTGCCGTTGAGGACATAGTCGTTGCCATCCAATGCGGCCGTCGTCTCGAGTCCGGCGGCATCCGATCCGGCGCCCGCTTCGGTCAGCGAGAAGGCAGCGAACTTCTCGCCTGAGCAGACCGGAGGCAGATAGAATTTCTTCTGTTCCTCAGTACCAAAACAGAGGACCGGATAACCAAAGAGCGAATTGGACCCGCCTACAACGGTCGTATGCGATGCGCAGCCGCGGCCAAGTTCCTCCATGATGATGGCATACGCGAGCATGTCCAACCCGGTCCCGCCGTACTCTTCCGGGACGATGGCGCCCAAAAAACCGGCCGCGCCCATCTCGCGCGCCAGATTGAAATCGATCTTCCCGGTCTCGTCGAACTCGGCGGCACGGGGGATAATCTTCTTTTCGGTGAACTCATGCGCGACCTGCTGGATCGCTTTGTGGTCTTCGGATAATGCAAAGTCCATGATGTTCCTTTCAGTGCCGCCCGAACTGTTCTCCTATCACGTGTTCATAATCGACCGTACGTTCCCAATTGCTGGAGAGCGTTCGATCCTCATCTGCTAACCCCGCGCTTCAGGGCGGGGGGCCGGTCTAAGTGAATCCTACCAGCCCGCTCCCGGCGGGCTTGGCGGCTGTCGCCGGGTCGCTGAAGCAACTGAGAATTGAGACGAGCGTCATCGATCACCCCGCTGAAGCGGGGTGTTATCAGAAGGGGAACGGGCATGACGACAGAGTCCCGGCATGATCCCTCTCCGACCATTTCTCCCGTGCCAGCCCAAATCTTCCCGAACCGCCCTTACGCCGCTATGGTTCTGCCTGACCGTATTCGCTCATCTCCCCGTAAACTTCGCCGGGCGTTTTTCCAGAAATGACGCGCACCCTTCGGTCTTGTCGTTCGTCGAGCAGATGACTCCAAATTGTGTGTACTCGTATTCGAGCCCGCTTCTCAGATCGACGTCCAGCCCCAGGTTGACGCAACGCTTCGCGGTGGCAACGGCAAAGGGCCCTTTGGCGGCGATCTTCCCGGCCATTTCCGTGGTCTTTGCCATCAAGTCGGCAGCAGGGTACACTTCATCCACCAAGCCAATCCGATGCGCTTCAACGGCGTTGATCATGTCTCCGGTGAGAATCAATTGCTTGGCCTTGCCTTTGCCGACCAGACGCGGCAGGCGCTGTGTGCCACCGTAGCCGGGAATAATTCCCAAGGCCACCTCAGGCTGGCCGAGCCGGGCGTTGTCTGCGGCAAGACGGATATCGCAGGCCATCGCGATCTCGCATCCGCCTCCGAGGGCAAAGCCATTGATCGCAGCGATCACAACCAGACGGGAGTCTTCGATCCGGTTCAGCAGGCGCTGTCCGCGAATCGATTTGTGTATACCCGCAGGCACGTCGCAAACCTTCAGCTCATTGATGTCGGCACCGGCGATGAAGGCCTTCTCGCCAGAACCGGTCAGAATGACCACGCGCACAGATTCGTCCTGTTCAAGAGCCGCAAACGCACTGTCCAATTCCGCAATCGTCTGATCGTTCAGCACGTTAAGCACTTTCGGCCGGTTGACCGTCACCGTCGCCAGTGGCGCCGCGATCTCGACAAGGATATTCTCATAATTCGCCATGAATCCCAACTCCTTCTCAGGCTTGCGCCGAGTAATCGTAGAACCCCCGCCCGCTTTTACGACCGTGGTAACCCGCGTTGACCATGCGCTTCAGAAGCGGCGGCGAAGCATAGCGGCCGTCCTTGAACTCGGCAAACATGATTTCGGCAATGTAATAGGTCGTATCCAACCCCACGAAATCCAGGAGCGTCAGCGGACCCATCGGATGACCGCAGCCCAGCTTCATTCCGTTATCAATGTCTTCCTTGGTTGCAACTCCGGCCTCCAGCGCACGCACAGCGTCAAGCAGGAGCGGGATCAGCAGCAGATTGACCACAAATCCGGGCGTGTCTTTTGCCGTGACCACAGTCTTGCCGACCGATTCGGCGAACGATTTCGCCGACTGATAGGTCGCTTCTGAAGTGTCAATCGAGCGCACGACTTCGACCAGCTTCATAAGAGGGACCGGGTTGAAGAAGTGGAGACCGCAGAACCGGTCGGGTCGCTTGGTCACCGCCGCCATATCGCCAATGGGCAGTGACGACGTGTTCGACGAGAAGATCGTATCGGGCCCACAGGCCGCATCAAGTTC
>JAGVEK010000448.1 GCA_020058315.1 Candidatus Zixiibacteriota bacterium | reverse complement strand
GACCGCGCTCAAAGGAATTGACCGCAGCGCAAAAGGTGATTGACCAGGAGGCACGGCTAACGATCAGCCGGGAACTGGGGCATGAACGCGAGCAGATTACTTCGGTGTACGTAGGTAGATGATCTGCCTTGTCGAAGGCGATGTTCCTGCGAAGTCAGATTGCTGTTAGCACTGCTGACGCTGCTCGCGGCGGGTTTGCCCGCAAAATCCGACTCCACTACCGTACCTTTGCGAAAACTTCCGTAGGGTGAAGAGCTCCCTCCACATGCACCACCATTTCTGCAACCCGTGCGCCTTGGTCTTCAGGATCAAGGCCGAAGTCAAACATCAACGAAGCACGCCCGCCTTTGCCGGTGGCGACGGCACGCCAATACGATACACCCTGATCCAATCGAACCGTCAGCCGTCGTCCAGAATTGAAATCGACCTCAAGGACGCGCCCATGTTGGGTAGTAGCCCTCTCGGTAACCTGCAGCTCCAGATCGACCCCCAAATATTGGAGGGCCTGAGCAAACACTTGATCGCGCAGTTTGATATCAGGCCAATCGGCCCAAACCACGCTGCGCGGAATGCTCTCACCCGCTGTACGTTGCTGCGTCGTCGCAATGCTCACCATCGGATTCGCCCATCGCTCGCGGCCAACCTGGTCGCGAAGTCCGACAATCAACTCTGATAACAGTGCGAGTGATAGTGGGGTGAAAAGATAGCGGTCTTGATACCGAATGCTTAAGACGTCCTTGCTGCTATCCGCCAGGAGCGTCTTTGTCGCGGGGTGCTGTTCAACCACCATCGCCCAGAAACGTCGTCCAAAGCCTTGAAGCGGGCCGTCAAGTTGGTGGTGCATTACAATTTCTCGATCGCCTGGGTCGGCAGTGCTAGGTCGTAGTTCATCTCCAAAAATGAGTTTCTCGTTGAGATCAAGTGGGACGAGACCATTTCCGGCGATCAAGGGCATTGTTGAAATGGCCCAGTTCATACCGAACGTACTGGCAGGTGCATCGCCATTCGCCCATCGTGCACTTCTGCTCTTGCCCAGCACTTCTGCCAACACGGTGCCACCGTTGGCGATCGGCATGTCAGACACCGTTGCAATTTCGATTCGAGGATGAGCTGCCAGATTGGACAATATGATTTTGTCTGTCTCACTCATGGACTCAATGCAGGATCGGGGAATGACAATCAAAACTTCCCGCTCCTGGCCAGCCAAACGGTACGCTAGATGTCGAAGTGGGGATGGGCCGATATCCCATTCAGCTACTGCGCCTCCGCCAAATAGTCTGACCTTGCAGGCTCCATCCCTGATGCTTTCGCGCCAAATTGCCTCAGACAGACGGGCATACTCTGGGTGCGAAGCGGTGCCGAAATATGCCATTTCATCGGGAAGCGCCATGGCATTCAGCCATTGATCGGTCAACACGCCCAAGGCTGCCCGACGATCAAGGCTGTCGGCTGCGAATCGCTGGTCGAAATCCAGTACGCAGTGAGGACAAGCGCTGTCGCAGCCGGCGCTACAGTTCAAACGTTTGCGGGCCGCAACAAAAACACGTTCGATAAAACGGTCAGCGCTGGATGCATAGCCTGCCGCAAATCGATCGTAGATAAGTATCGAGTGGCATTTGATGCCCGCTTCAGGTTTGGCCTCCTTTACGTCACAGCCGAGCTCGGTGGCTTGCACCCCCAGCAGTTCAGCCATGCTGTCGCGCAAAGCCACAGCCAAAGTCAACGCAGAGACCCGATCATGCAGCCAAACCCCATGATCCGTCTTGAGCTGCAATTCCAGAACGTCGGTGTAGGTCTCATGGCCCAAGGTCAGGCCGGTCTTTATCTTCCAAGGTTCGTGACTACCCGGGCATAGGATCTCGCCTGCACGGGCGCCGCGCAGCTTGCGGTGGGGTTTCTGGAAACCCGGCGGTAGCGAATGCTGCGGAATCATTGGCTCAGCACGGCCACAAGCCAGGCATAGGGCATAGCCCTCGCCGTTTACACCTCGAGATTGGTGAAAAATGTGGCCGCGCGTCGTGACCCGAAATCGACCAAGTGCTGGGTTGGGCAAGGGAAGCCAGTCGCCTTGGGCGTTGATCCAAGGTGCTTCCACCGGTACGAAGTGCTGCGTGGTGATGTCGTTGTTCGGATCCTCGTAGAAATCCACTGCAAATCCTGCAGGTTCGAGAAACTCGCGTACGTCATCAGGCCGGACCTCTCTCCCGCACGCATGACAGTGTCTGCTGGCGTCGAGACTGTGACTGGAGCCACTTGCGCCGCAATGATGGCATCGCCATACAAAGCGGATGTCCTGAATCTCACGGACGTCCTGCTGGGTGGCCGGGATATGCCAGTTTAAGGTGATGCCTGCAGAACGATAAACCAGTCCATCCATTACAACCTCAGAGCCAGGCGCATACTCACGCAGGGCTGTTACGCGGTCCCGGCTGGCGAGTTCACGCCGACGGTACCGGTTGTCCTCGCGGCCCGCTTCCTTCCCGCGAGTCATCCTCTTGAATTGCCCAATAGTCAGGTTGTCAAAGGCCGCAATATGGGTCGGGAAGCCATATCCTGGCAAGAAGCCTTGCGTGGCCAGCTCACGCAGGAGGTACTCGCCAGCCATTCTGCCCTTGTGCAGCAGCACAGCCCTGAAAGCGGGATCAGTCTCTCCCCCGCCCTTCGTTTCTCCTTCCTGCACACAAAGAGCTTCCCATTCTGCTGTCCAGGCCGCGCAAACCTTATCCATCGAATCTGATGCCTGCCGCGCGAGTCGCGCCGGGTTTTG
>JAGVEK010000230.1 GCA_020058315.1 Candidatus Zixiibacteriota bacterium | reverse complement strand
CGTTCGATAATCTGAAGGATCCCACCGCAGTCCGCATCTCCTCAGCTTGACCTGACAGTTCTTCCAAAGCCGTGTCGATCTGCTCGATTCTTCGGCTCTGCTGGTCAAAGGAAGCGGCGATCCGATCCGTCACCTCGCCCACCCGCATCACCTGCGTGTTGATCTCGTCTATATTCTTGAGCACTTCGGCGTTGAGCTGAACACCGCTGGCGGTGTTCCTGGCTGCTCCCGCGAGGTCGGTCATGTGGCGGGTAATCGAAAGAGCGAGAACGACACCGACGCACATGGCGAAAGCGCAACCCATGATCGCAAGAACAATCATGGTCACTCTGGCCGAACTCTGTGTTTTGTCAACCTCCCTCATCACCCCAGCCAAGAGCCTGCCCGCGGTATCTTCGATGTCACTCAGTACATCCGTCAGCTTGTCGCCATGGGCACCCAGAACGTCCATGTCCTCGCGCACCAGAGTTTCTTCATCTGACGGTGCCGCATGCTGCTTTTCAACGGCGTGTCGGTGGTGCTCCATCATCTCCATTGAACTTCCTATAAACAGTTCATGCTTCGAACGCGCATCTTCGACCAGCCTCCGGATCTCATCGCTACTGGCCGCGACCAGCGTCAGATCGCCGAATGTCCCCCCCCGTAGCATCCCGTTCGACAGGGCATCGAACTCACGCGCCTTTTCCTCGAACTCCTTCTGCATCTCGGCCAGCTTTATGGGGTCACTCTCAAGGAGATAGGATCGCGCCATATCCTGCGCCTGGGTCGCGATGACGATGAGTTCCATGCTCGCGCCGGCTTGCGGGACATTCCTGATCAGGAGATTGTCCGTAACCTCTCCAATTGAGTTGAGTCCCCGAGTGCCCACAATCCCGGCAGCGGCGATGAAGCCCGCAACCAGAACGAACCCCGCGATCAGCTTGGATCCCAGCTTGAATCTCTTAAACATCTCCCTCTCCTCCGTATTCTCTTCAAACTGACAGATTCTGTGCACCCGCTTGGCTAAACCATACACCGAATACAGCGATGACCTGATTTGGATCCTGGCCGATCGTTTTGGCAGCCGCATCTTTGCCACTGCCGGCAAACAGAAACCGATACTTGTTTCCTGACATCAATTGGGCCAACCTCAATTGCATCATCTCAGCGCCACCGGCGATCAGGATTTTCTTCGCTTGCGTGGCTTCCCTGGTCCGGTGCCCTCCCATTGCAATGGTATCGGCCTCGTGTCCGTCTGCTGAAGATCACGTCGTCAAGATTTTTTGCGTGAATGCATGATGAATTCTGTCTGCTGTTGTTCACATGGGCGACGGATCTGATTCCAACACATCAGCCGGCCAACTTCTGGTGACGAACGAACGAGCCAGTTCACTCAGATCGTCGCAGGATTTGCCGCCGCCGCTGCAGCGAGAGGCCAGACTCTGCAACCCGGGAGCATCGATGGCGGGATGTCCGCCGACTTTCGAGCAGATGGCCTCCCCCTGCTACAGGAAGGCCGCTGCATTGTGGCAGCGTCCATTCACATCGGTCGGCATTGCTGCTCGGCGTGCAGCCGAATCGCCTGACCTCGGATCGGAGGATCAGATCCGAGCACGCATGAGGCGAATAGCCATCGATTCGGTCATGCAGCGAACCGCGCGATGGTTCCCATCGGCCTGCGCGGAGAGACGCGTTTCACCAATGATGGTGAACGCGCCCAATCTCTTCGCTCCCAATCAGTTCCGCACACCCCCCTGGTGTGCAGGAGAGCCAAAGTCCTTCGTCGCAATGGGAACATCAGAACCAATACCCATTCACTCTGCGCCAAAACCAGCGCCGTGGATCGGCAAATGTCGACCTTTCTTGCCCAATATCTGTTGACAGACATGTAAATCTCATTAAGTTGACAGTTGACGGTGGGGAGTTACACCACATTCAGGTGCCGATAAGAAAGACGGGATCCTTTTCCGGGTCCGATGTGTTGAAGATTGACAGGTAAGTTGAGAGAGTTTAACCTAATGGAGGAAGTCATGTCGTTTCTCAAGCGCTACAAAACGTTGGTTGGGCTCACCGCTGTCTTCGCCTTGGCGATCGGCGGCGTTTATATGGCCGGAGGACCGTGCGGCGGCGGCGGCAATTGTCCTCTATCTGCGGTTTTCGGTTCGTCCACCGCCTATGCCGGCCCAGGCTGCTCTGCGAGCAAGGCTGAGGGTGCCTCATGCACCGGCAAGACGGAAGTTTCAGCGGCTTCCAGCAAGTCTTGCAGCGATGCCTGTAAAGAGAAGTGCGTCGCTAACCTCATGAAAGAAAAAGGATTGACTCGCACGCAAGCCGAGGCCGCCGTTCAGGTCGAATCGTCCGCCCGCAAGGCAGATGCGTCTGTGACCAATGCCTCCGCCACTTCGGGATGCACCGGCCACGCCAACATGACAACTGCCGCAGTGGCTACTTCGGTTGACGCAAAATTCTGCGCCGGGAACAAAGAGGCCTGTATTGCCAAGTGCATGGCCGAAAAGGGCATGACCCGTGAGCAGGCAGAGGCATGCTATGCCAAGTGCCAAGTCGGCATGGCCGAAGGCAAGAGTTGCCAGGGTGGCGGCGTCAGCATGATTCAGACTGCCGTCGCAACGGACGGCAAGCCCATGCATTCGCGTGAGGCCTGCATCGATGCCTGTATCGCCAAGGGTATGACCAAGGCCGAAGCTGAGGCATGCGCCGACAAGTGCGGAACCTCTGGGTTCCACAACGCTGCCGCGACGCAGACAGACAACAGCAAAGCGGGTTGCGCGGCCATGAAGACGTCTTCTTCCTGCGCGACTGCCGCGAAGGCCGGCTGCTGCTCCAAGGCGAAAGGCTCCGCGTCCGCGACTTCCACCACCACAACCACCGCAGAAGCACCGGCGGGCGGCACGAAGTAAATCCAAGACTCTACTTGTTCTTTTTGAAAGCCCCCGGCTCTTTCTGCCGGGGGTTTTCGTTTTGGACTCGATTCGTCCGGCCTGTGTTGCGGATCTTCTTCTGACCAACTTGACTATCCACACTTTCGTGATATCTTGATACTGAAGCAGGGCGGTGGTGCTCACAAGTACTCGCAGCCGCACCAGCGCTGACGATATTGCATTGTTCGAGTGGCGATCATACCCAGGAGGGACCATGAGATTCACGCGAGCGTTTCTGGCAGTGGCGGTGGTGGCAACACTGACCTGCGTGTCGGCATTGGCCGCCAATCGTATCACCATCGAATCGCCAGCGGCGTTGATCTGTACGCCGATGGATGTCGGCATCTACATCGAGAACGACGTTGATTTGAAGCGCATCTGCCTGCCACTGGTCGTCCGGTCGCTTGGCTCCTTCTGGATGAATTCCGTCGACACATTACCCACAACCGGTCGTCTGGCCACCTCTCTCACTGGTACTCGCCTATTCGAAAAGGGCCGAGTCGACTTCACATCCCCTGATCAGATCGTGCTGGT
>JAGVEK010000283.1 GCA_020058315.1 Candidatus Zixiibacteriota bacterium | reverse complement strand
CAGATAAAGGGAATCGGAAGCGGGTGACGAGCGTCCTCCTGATCCCGCAGCAACGACGGCTCGCAGGCGAACCGCCGCGCGGGTCCGGCCTGCCGTGGACGGCGGCAACGGCTTGTCCAACACGCCCGATAGTCACCGGTTCCTGCCGCACGACTAAGCAGAGACCCGGTGCGGAACCCGGCTACAAGACTCCAAATATGTACACCAGTGACAGATAGATTCCCACGCCGATGAACACCGCGCCGGTGGCGTAGCGAAGCCAGCGTTCGATCTGGGTCAGACGATGGAGACCTTGGGCGACCCAGCGAGCGCCCACTCCCAGGGCAATTCCGAACACGAGCACCGGAAGGCCGGTGCCGAGACCATAGAGAAGCGGGTACGCAACGGACGAGTTCTGTTTCACCGACAGGGGAATCAGGCTGCCGAAAAACAAGGCGGCTGATACGGGACAAAACGACAGCGCAAACACAAGACCGAGAAGACCCGCGCCCCAGATCCCGCCCGCTGCCCGCTCTTGCCATTTCCCCGCGCCCAGACCGGGGAGGCGCAAACTGATCAAGTTCAAAAGCACCATGCCGACCAGGATGAGCAACGGTCCCAGGATCTTGCTCGCATATGATTGGAGCAGATCCGACACGCTCGATGCCGACGCGATGCTGGCTACCAGGATCGCGCCCAGCGCGGCATAGGTCACCATTCGTCCTGCAGCATAGGCCACACCCGAACCGACCACACGCCACGGCGCCCCAACCTGTCTCCCGATGTAGGTGACCGCGGCGATATTGGTGGCCAACGGACAGGGGCTGATCGAGGTCAGTATCCCGAGCCAGAACGCCGAAATTGCGCCCAGCCAGTACGATTCGATCATGTGCTCCCCACAAATGCTTGCACTTCATCGCGGACGTAGCGGTTAAAGTCCTCCTCGGTGTGCACCAGATCCCAAATCGCCTCGAGGTTCCTCCAACGCTGCTGAATGCCGTCGCGATAGTCGACCAGCACGACAGCCTGTGTCACCAGTTCATAGTCCTTCACAAAGTGCTCGTTGCCCGCCTCTTCGACATTGAGGCTTAGGAACTTCAGATCGCCCCGTTTCAGTTCTGTCGCGAAGCTCGCTTCGACCTCTTGTTTCGCCAATGCTTCGATCTTCAGGCACGTTGGGCAGCGCGCCGTCCGGTGGAAGTAGTAGACCGTCACCTGCCGTCCAGTGGCCGCCGGAGTCGCATCCACTGCGGTGCGCTTCGGGGACACTTCTCGCACGACCAGCCAGACGACGCTGATCAAGACGAAGGCCACGAGGACCATGGTGACTACTCTCTTGACATTCATATTGTCATCCTCCTCAGAACACAGCGTTGAAAAGATATCCCACAAGGAGTATTCCGACCGCCACGATCCCGACGAAGGCGCCGATTAGTGGGGGTTTAAGGACTTTCCGGAGGATGATGGTCTCAGGCAGCGACAGGCCGATCACCGCCATCATGAATGCCAGCACCGTCCCCAAAGCGGCGCCCTTTTCGAGGAGCGCCTGCACCACCGGAATGATCCCCGCGGCGTTGGAGTACATCGGAACGCCGATCAATACCGCCGCAGGCACCGACCACCAGGAGGATTTCCCCATGATCCCCGCCATCATGCCTTCAGGAACATATCCGTGGATTCCAGCCCCCACCGCAATCCCGGCAACCACGTATGGCCAGACCTTTCCGACAATCTCGCGGACGGCCTGGACCGCGCGCCCCAGCCGATCATCCCAAGTGAGCCGCTCCTCTTCAGTCCCCCTCCCAATCCTCACCTCATACACCCATGATTCGATGTAGCGCTCCAGATGCAGACGCCCCAGGATCCATCCCGCCACGATCGCGAGGGCGAGGCCGGTGCCGAGGTAAAGCCCGGCGACACGCCACCCGAAAAGGCCGAACAAGAGAACAAGCGCGACCTCGTTCACCATTGGTGCAGAAATCAGAAACGAGAAGGTGACGCCAAGAGGCACACCGGCTTCGACAAACCCAAGGAAGAGAGGCACCGCCGAGCAGGAGCAGAAGGGCGTGACGACACCCAGCGCTCCGGCCAAGACGTTGCCGATTGACTCACGCTTGCCCGCGAGAGTGCGCCGCGTCCGTTCAGGCGTGAAGAACGATCGAACGATTCCCACGCCGAAAACGACAAGGACGAGGAGCATCAGAACCTTCGGTGTCTCGTATAGGAAAAACTGAACCGCCCTCGCGAGATGCGTCGATTCCTCAAGCCCGATTGCGCGATAGGTGACCCACCGTGCGACCGGATCCAAGAGCCGGTAAATCACAATCCACAGGAGAAGCGCGGGTGCGATCCACGCCCACCACCCTCTACGTGCAGCCCCTGCCGGGGTTGGCAGCATCTCAGGGTTCACTTGCGTTGGTTCAGCACTGCTTCTCATGATTTGCAGCCAGTCGATCAAATCGCCGCTTTCAATGACGGCGTGCCACTGTAATCTGCCGGACACACGCCTGCGCCATCACTCTTCCATCGCCGCGGTCGCCAGCCAACTGGTCAGTTCTGTCTGCGTCGGAATCCTTCCCGCCACCTTCACCTTACCGTTGATCACCAGCGCCGGGGTCATCATCGCCCCGTGAGCCACGATCTCATCGATCTTCTCGACTTTGGTCAGCTGCGCCTCGAGTCCAAGCTGCCGGAGCGCCTTCTCGGTTTCTGTGTAGAGCTTCTTGCAGTTGCTGCAGCCGGGACCCAACACTTTGATTTCCATCGTTGCCTCTCTCCTGACGCGGTCGTGATCTCCACCCCCGGTTCCATTGCGTACTTCGAATTCATCCTGCGCGTCTCACTCGCGCGATCCACCCGTGGGGATTCTGACAATTGACCAATGATCTCGACAAAGAAATCCGCCTCATCCGGCTGCCGTCACGCTGTCCTTCGCTGCCTGTTTGAGAACACTCTCGACACAGCCGAAGAAATTCAGAATGCACGGCACCCGCAGCCGGTAGTACACCATCACGCCCCGCCTCTCGTCTTCGACAATGCCGGCGTTCTTGAGGACCGACAGGTGCTTGGACACAGTGGAGATGTCGGCGCCGATCATCTCGGTCAGTTCGTGCACACACCGTTCGCGACGGCTCAGTTCATCAATGATGAGCAGGCGGCTGGGATGGGCCATCGCCTTGATCACCCGTGCCCGCGCCTCGTACTGTGTCTTTGTCCTGGTACCAGCCATCGACGCCT
>JAGVEK010000005.1 GCA_020058315.1 Candidatus Zixiibacteriota bacterium | reverse complement strand
GACGCCTACGATAAGCTACTAAAAATATTCGAAGACGATCTGAAGGCGCAGTCGCTCAAGTCATGGATGGATATCCAGAGTCGCGATTATTCCGCGCTGCTGCGCATCCCGTATTGGGCCTGGGTGGATAGGCAGGAGGAGATATGGGGTGCTCTTTACCCATGTCGGAATGATGACGAGTTTAAGTTTGAGTGGCCATTGGTGTCTGACGTACTCAAACTATGCGCCGCGACCGTCACCCCGCGTGGCATCGAGATTCGGCCACCGGCACTGCCAATTAGCGTGATTCCCTCGTTCGTTCACGCGAAGCGTCGCGTTTATCTGACAGCGACGCTGTCAGACGACAGTGTGTTGGTCACCGACATGGACGCCGACCCATCGACACTAAAGCGAGCACTTACACCGGGTAGTGCCGCAGATCTGGGCGACCGCATGATCTTGGCACCTGTAGCGCTTAACCCCTCACTCGACGACGAGGCTGTGCGCGTGCTCGCCCGGCAGTTCGCCGACGGCGACCGAGATGGCGACGGCGTCGTGGACGCTGAGCCCATCAACGTCGTTGTTTTGGTTCCGAGCGGAACCGCCGCAGCGCGGTGGGCTGATCATGCCGACGTGACTGCCTATGTTAAAGATCTCAAGTCGACTGTCCAGGCGCTCAAGACGTCGCATGTTGGCTTGGTCGTGATGGTCAACAAGTATGACGGAGTTGATCTGCCGGACGACGCATGTCGCCTGCTGATCCTGGATGGCGTTCCGGAGCCGATGGATGCAACCGAGCGTCGCGAGAACGCGGTCCTAGTTCGGAGCCCGGCACGGCGCATTCGAGTGATTCAACGCATCGAGCAAGGTATGGGGCGAGGCATTCGCTCGGCCAACGATTTCTGCGCGGTGCTGCTGATGGGCGCTGCCCTCGCAGTCGCCACGAGCGACCCGCAACTCCGGGAGCACTTCTCACCGGCCACCCGAGCCCAGCTTGACCTGAGTGACGACATTGCTCGCCAGATTCAGCACAAAGGCCTGGACGCCGTCCGGGCGGCATTGACAGCATGCCTTACCGAAGATCCGAACTGGGTCACACCTAGCCGCCGCGCACGTGCGGAAGTTCGCTACGCAGACTCCGGACTCGTTCGCCCCGAGGC
This sequence comes from Candidatus Zixiibacteriota bacterium, assembly GCA_020058315.1. GTDB lineage: Bacteria > Zixibacteria > MSB-5A5 > WJJR01 > WJJR01 > JACRMA01. Next base: position 4,645 of record JAGVEK010000005.1, on the reverse strand, counting down.
AATCGCCAATCGGGAGGCGTTCGACTTGGCAGCTCGCGGCCAGACCCGCGCCGCGGCGGACCGCCTTCAGCGCGCGATCAACGACACCGACGATGTTGAACTCCGCGGCCTAATGCGCGAGCAGCAGGCGGCATACACCCATCTCATCGACCCCAATCTCGCTCAGCAGAAACAACATACAGCCATCTCGGATAATTCGCTGTTGCTGCGGCCCCTGTCCGGAATCAATCCGACCAAACTTCGCGCAACTGCTACTCAAGCGCGAGCAGCTGCGGACTTCCTGAGTAGCCAGTACACCGATCCAACTCAACTTGTGCTCGGTGTACGCGCGCTATTTGATGAGATTGCGTGGGGTGATGACACCCGTTCCCTTCAAGCTGAAGCCGCATGGGAAGAGATTGGACGCCACCTCGGATTCGTCTCAGCACGCCCCGAGAAGCAATATGGGATCGGTCCGGACAACCTCTGGATTTTGGATAACACTCATCATGCTGTCATCGAACTAAAGACCGGCCGCAGCACCAGCACAATCGCTAAGAAAGATGCCGACCAACTCGGTGGAAGTGTTCGGTGGGATGGGAACGAATATCCGGATGCTTCCCAACTGCCGATCATGTTGCACCCAAGTGACACGCTCCACAATGATGCGATTAAGATCGATCGGATGCGGATTGTCACTCCGGACAAGCTCGAACAACTCAAGAGAGCAATTGCCTCCTTCGCTGTGGCCCTCGCAGACGGCCTTGGTCGTTGGAACGACGAAGCTGCAATCGCAGAGCAGTTGGCCCAACACAAGCTGAATGCAGGTGCCCTCTTCGCTGAGTTCTCAGTTCCTGTCAAAAGCTAGGTCACTTTCAGTTCATCCGGACGAACGCTCGATCGGAGAGGCAATTGACTAGCGCGCAGAACGACCCTTCTGATCATGAAATCGAGTTTCGGGTTTGGCTCAACGGCGCTCGCGGTCGGCGCTTGGACCACAAAGGTGTGGTACTTAAAACAGGTCGCGATGTCATGAAGACCGCCGAGCTAAGCCACTTTGGCAACCCAGCGGACGGCGAGGTCAAGAGTAGGACTTTGCGGTTCCGCTCTTTTGATCTTCGTGGCAAAAGACCGGTGGACTTTGAAGATGATGCGGCCGACAAGAATTCCTGGTTTTGCCAGAACGAAGAAATCGAGAGACTTCTCGCGTTCCTGCACAGCGATGTTGCACGCACTGGCCGTTACCAGGTTGTTGACGTCGACTCGCCAGGTGCAACACTTATGGATCTACTTCAAAGTAGTGAAATAGATGCGCAGAGCGTTGCGGACGCGATTCTGCGGCACGATAACGTCGAGCATATAATCGAACTGCTTGCCAATACTGATATAGGAATTTCTGCGGCGCAGTCGGTTGTCCTCACAAGCCGCCGGGAGCTAGTATCGAAACTTCGGCAGCTTGCTGACAGTCCGAACAGTACGGAGACAGAGATACAACGTCTGATCGGCGACGCATACTGGATATTCGGCGGTCGATACGTTGGAGTAGCTGCTCGCCGCTCCCTCGCTCTGCTGGACCAAACCGATATACCTCTCCTTGGCGCCGACGGCACCCTACACATCGTGGAGCTAAAAGGACCATCTATCGACAAGCTCATTACGCGCCATCGAAACCATTGGATTGTCGGCCATGCAGTGCACGAAGCAGCTGCTCAAGCCACAAACTACTTGCGTAGTCTCGATGAGCAAGGTCTTTCGCTCTCTACTATGTTTAGAAATGAGCTGGGCCAGGACTATGATATGAGTCGAGTGTTCGCAACCGTGGTGATAGGGCATTCCGACCATCGCAGATCACCGGACGCGAAACGCGAAGACGTCGCTCGGACCCTGCGGCAGTACACAGCAGGGCTCAGCCGTGTTGAGGTCATCACGTACGACCAACTTGTCGATTCAGCGGAAAGGGCTTTGGTGTTTGAACACGAGTCGGTCAGCGCCATTTAGGGGCGTGCGTCCAACACGTTTGCAAGCGGCGGTAAGGGGGTTACCTCGCGGCTTGACCGGTTGCGGTCTCTGCGAGCCACTCGGTGAGGTTGTCGAATATCTCATTGCCGAGGGTGATGGGGCCGAGCGGTCCGTCGCGGAAAACGATGCGGACGCCGAGCCTGTCGAAGTGGTCCCGTAACGTGGCCCAGTGGGCTCGGTTGCGGGCAAAGCGTCCCTTGTGCGGGAAGATCGCGAAGCGCACTTCCGGGTGTATGTGCAGATAGCTGAGCATTTTTCGCAGTTGAGGCCGCTTGTTAAGCGCAGTGGCCGGCACGCCGATCTCGATGAACTCCCTGATGACACCGACTCCAAGGGCGCTAGCCGTCAGGAGGCCGAGTTCGCGTTGGCGTTTGATCGTCACCGGCTCAGGATTGCTGGCGAACCCGGCTTGTTCGATGTGGGCAGCGGATATGAACAGCACGGCAGGGACAAACGTGGCATCGGGATTTATGTCGATGCGGCGATCCTTCATCTCACGACCCCGCATCTTTCCGATCTCTCACTGCGATAGGGCTGTCGGCCCGGAGTGTCGGCATAGAAAAAGCTGCAAGCTGTGCAGTCGAGCTGGAGCGGTTCAGGCGACACTCTTTGCGGCGCGGGTGGGGGATGGGTATTACGGGGACGCTGCCACGGGTGGCCGTCGAGGTCGAGCCGAGGCCGATTTGGGCGAGGCGAGCGTCGATGACCACCGGATCGACGCTGAAATATTCAGCCAGTGCGGCGGTGTCGCGCACCCCGCATGCCCACTTGTGGGCCAGCGACAGTGACGGGACGAGAAGGCATCCGGCGAAATGCCGTGCAGCGCGTTCAGCTTGGCAGTTGGTCGTGTGCTCCTCGTCTCCGCGGTAGAGGTAGTGGCGGCGGGAGTAGTCGAGGATGTGTTTGAACTCGTATGCCAGGTTGAAGCGGCGGGTCGACGGGGGATCGGAGGCGGCGAGCTGGATGACCCAGTAGCCGTGTGTCTGATCCCAGAACCGCAAACTGCTGACCGGGCCGTCGACCAGCTCGATGTGCAGGTTGGGCACATTGGTGATCGTCGTTTGCGGAACTGGTCCGTCGACGATGCCGGTCAGTCTGTGCAGCTCTTCGGCTTGGCGATCAGCGATCCGAAGAGCGTCCCGGTAGGTGAGGTTGCCGGCACGCCGGGGCACTAAGGCTCGAAGCTGCGCGAGAGTGTCCCGGTAGAGGTGAGTTATCGTTGCGTTGTGCATAAGAAGTGAGTCTCCTTTCAGTGATTGAATATGTGACTAATGTTCTTTGGATTGATGCAAAGTTGAACCCACCTCGATGTGTCAATGGAATAGTTTTAAGTTGCCACTTTTTGTTCCCTTCTTTTAGTTGTTAGTTTGGATCGGTGAATTGGTCCTCGCCATTACGTGGTCCGTCTAAACTGTCGAAGCTGATGCCACGATCGCGGGCGAGCTGATCGAAATATGTTTCAATCTCCTCCAGTAGCTCGGACGGCATATTGCAGTACTTGGCGCGCAGATACGGGCGGATACTAGGCAGGTCGTTTGACGGTATCCAGCCACCGGCGGCGAATATGTCGGTCAGCGACACGCCGATAACTTCGCCGATAGCTTGCATGCTGTCAGTCCGCGGTCTGAGCTGAGCTCCTTCCAGCCGGCTGATGGTGCCTTTATCTACACCAGCGCGCCGTGCCACCTCCGCTTGCGATAACCCCAATTCCTCGCGTTTCGATTTCAGAAAATTCCCGATCTCGACTGCTTGGTCCTGATTCATTCAGTTATTGACTCCTTTTTGTTTTCAATATAACTCGGCCGTTGCGCAAATTCAACGATAGTTGACGATATTACAACGATCGCTCGATGGGAATGCTCACAGTTGTCGTATTCGTAGATCGATTGCTTGAACGCGATCAGTCTTCAAGGTCGCTCATCGAATATCCACACCCCACCGCCCTCGGCAGGAAACACGACAATATCTCCCTCGCGGAGAATCTCCTCGCCGATCGCTGCATAGTCGACGAAGACGAAGTCCTCCAGCGATGCGGACACCGCCTGCTTGAGCCGGTCTTCAATGCCGAGCGGCGCGAACAGTTGCCGCACGTAGGCGGCCATGCTCTCGTGGTGGCCCCTGTAGGCCGTTGCAAAGAGGTCGAACAGGTGTGGATCGTCTTCGTGCGCTTCTGCCCAGGCCGCGTAGGCCGGACCGTGGTCCTTGATGCCGCGCGCCACCTGCGCCAGCAGTTCGATGCTGTCGACGCCCTCCAGTCCAATGGCACCAGTGGTGATACTGAACGCGCCGAAGCCGTCGTAGTCCCAGATATAAAGCGGGTCCCCCTCAGTGGCTTCGTCGCCGGTGAGGACGGCGTACATTTCGGCCGCGATGGTCCGTGGATCGCGCGCCATGTCCAGCCAGGTGCCGTCGGTCAGTTCGGCGCGCAGTGGCAGGCCGCGGGTGACGTAGATGCGGGGGTTTATTTGGGATTGCTGTTCGCGGCTGGCTTCGAGATCTGCACCATCGCCCTGGTGTCCGCCGGGTGCATCACGTTGTGGGAACCGTTCATTCATGATCACCGCCTTCGACGTCCCTCTTGGCGGCGGAGGGCAACTGGTGTCGTACCAACCGCAGGGCGAGTGCCTCGACAGCGCCTTGCAGATCG
>JAGVEK010000187.1 GCA_020058315.1 Candidatus Zixiibacteriota bacterium | reverse complement strand
GGGAGTTGGAGCGCGAGCGAGCGCTACAACGGGACCTACATCCCGAGGTGAAGTCACGTGCCCGTGAAGTGCCCGGACTATCGAAGGGGATCGAGAAGGGACTCGGACGCGGGAAGTAGTTACGGTTCGGGAACTACCTGCAACTTGATATGTGGGCCTCATAAGAAAGTATTCGAACCAGAACATGCTTGACCACCTACGTCAAGTAGCCGAGCGGGTTGAGGCGACCCCTAAGCGCGAGCCCTCGCTGATAGACCAGCCCGTTCGTCCCTACCGGATCGATCGCCGTCTCTCTCCCGACCAGATCACCGAGCTGGTCACCGCCTACCAGAGCGGCACCTCCACACCCAAACTCTGCCAGCAGTACGGCCTCTCAAAGTGGAGCGTTCTCAAGATCCTCAATGACCACGGCGTCCCGATGCGCCAGCCACGGCACCTGACCGAGGCTCAGATCGATCAGGCTGTCGGGCAGTACGAGGCGGGGGATTCTCTCGTCACGATCGCCCGGCAGCTTGGATCTTCACCGACGACCATCCACCGCGCTCTCACTGCTCGTGGTGTTCCTATGCGCCCGGCGGGTGGCTCGAAATCCTAGGGGGGAACTACGTGGTCACCCGGCCCGCACTGGACGGGCATCGACCCGAACTCGGCGACCTCTTCTAGCTTGAGCCTTAACCTTTGAGCTGCTGTTTTGTGGAAGTTCTGCGGGGTCGCGGTCCGGCTGGTGTGGAGGGATTGTTGTTGGCGGCAGCAGTCTTGATGTGTACGTCGTAGCGGGGTGCTGGTCGCTGGTTGCGGCGGCCGGCTGGTCGTCCGGGTCCGTGGCGGGAGGGTTTCGGTGGTCTGGCGGGACGGGCCACTTTCCGGCGGAGGTGCCGAAACCCCCGACGGACACGTGCGGGTGTAAGCCGGTGCGGAGAAGCGGTCTTCTCCCAACGGACGTTTCAGATCTACGGTGAGGTTCCACGCCAGACGCAGATGGGTGTAGGCAGCCAGCACGGGCCGCTGCGGCACGACCTTCTGTCCGGCCCGTTGGGCCGTCCGATCACGGTCGCGCTGATCGACGGCGGTCGGTGAGAGAGCGGCAAGCACGCCGCAGCCCAGTGACCCACCGAAGCTCGGGATCGGTAGGCTGTAACTGAAGAAGCAAGGGCCGCAGTGGGATGCGGAACTCGACTCAGTCCGCCCGTCAGATGAGGCGGGTACTTCATCGTATTGCTACTAGTTTCGGAGTCTAAGATGGGCAAGTTCATTGCTTGGCTGGGCAGTACAATCCTCGCCGTCACCGCCCTTGTGGTAGGGATTCTTCCGGTGCTGGACTCCTGGCCGAGGTGGGTGGTCCTCGCCGTGGGTGCACTAATCCTTCTCGGTGTCGTTTTTACTTTTTCCGGCGTGGTTGACTCGATGGGCAACTCCAGGGGTGATACCAATATCGACCAGAACGCCAAGGCTGGCGACGATGCAACCATCAAGCAGTACGGAATTATAAGGAAGGCCCGAGACATCGGGTAGCGCTCCAGTGAACAATATAAATCAGCGGGCACAAGCGGGCGACCGCGCATTAATTTATCAAATTGGTCAGATAATAAACGGCCTGCACTTTTCGCCGAAAATTTGGATGGCGATCGTGACCACCATTTTGGCCATACTGTATGGTCTGCTGTGGACTGCGGCGAAGCAAGACTACCGCTCCCATGCTGATCGTTGCCTGACTGCGCTTTCGGCTCTTGCTTCAGCGGCAGTCGGTACCCATAACGCCGAAATGGAGATCGCCAGCGGTCGATCATATCGCGGTCAGGGAGTCCCAAACCAGTGGATCGCCCTTGGCCGCAGCGATGAAGAACATAGAATACAGTGTCAGGGTGTTGCTGAAGAGCTGTACAGTTCCTTCTGCATGAGGACAGTGCAGACATTTTCGGATCTCGCTAGAGACTCATACCTGTTGTCGCAGGGGGAGGCCGCTGGCCTGAATAGGATTGATTTCTTGCCATCTAGGCATGTGTATGACTGGGCGCAAGGTTGCGCAAGCACCCTCAATGGGGCGAGGCATCACAATCCAAAATTCTACTCGTCGCCACGTGTGATCTGGAATTATCTGACATAACTCTGCAAGTTATTCATTTGTCGTGAAGAAATGCGGGCCGACGACAGCCCGCAACGTAGTGGCGAACATGTCGATCGGTGGCCGGTAACAACCACCCTTGACTGGACAGGACCCGCCAGGTCTTCATTTGTGTCACAGCTGATTTCACCGGCGCCCGCAGTCCCGACAGTGTTCTGTTGAGGCGTGTGTCCGTCCGTGAGAGCGGCCGCCTCGGTGGTTTGCGAATTGGGGGTCACGTCGATCTCTCCAGTTCGAGATATCCCGGGTCTGCGAGAGTATGGAGCTCCTCGACGGCCGCGGCCAGGCCCGAAGCACCGAAAGTGAGGGCGTCGTGGCGCGAACCGGCACCGGGAACGGATCCACCGCCGACAACCTCCCGGAACCACACGAGACGATCTGCACGTTGATCCCGGATGGCCAGCCTTGCCCGAGTACAGGTCCGGATGGACCTTCCAGTTCCAGGCCGGGCAGATCGTCCCGTCGACTAGAGTACTGTGGACGGGACGGGGGCGTGTCGGTTTGCTTCATGATCTCTGCCTGGATAGTCCGTGTGTCACATCGGCAGCCGGTCCCGATGCGTCAACCACGTGCATCGCTAGTTGAGGTGTCACCATCCAGCCGCTTGACCGTAACGCGAACGACCCGCTGCGACGACTACCTAATCAAGCTGGCCTTCGACGCGGTCCTGGTACGCGATCAACATACGACAACGGCCAGGTGACGCGCGTACCCTGACGCAACGTCTGACGCAGCACCCATCTCGCTAGCGGTCGGGTGCCCAAATGGAGGGGTGACAACCATGGCGCTCGATTGGTCGAACATTGGCGCGAAGACGTCGACACCACTGATCCGGCCACGAGACCTTTTCAATGCGCTCCCGAAGCGGCCCTGGTCGTACCTACGGCAAGAGCAGGGCGAGGTGCTGGAGAAGTGGTACGACTTGCGCGACAATCGCGACAATGTCATCAAGCAGAACACCGGTGGTGGAAAGACTGTCGTCGGTCTGCTGATCGCTCAGAGCACTCTGAACGAGAAGGTGGGTAAAGCCGTCTACCTGGCACCCGGTACCTACCTGGCCGCTCGTGTTCGCGAGGAAGCGGAATTGCTCGGCATTGCCGTTGCAGACGATCCTGGCGACGTCAGTTTCCGAAGCGGCCGA